>NZ_JAMYSF010000010.1:0-194351 GCF_040321775.1 Mesorhizobium sp. M0243
TAGGGGAGTAGGGGAGTAGGGGAGTAGGGGAGTAGGGGAGTAGGGGAGGCTATCCGGTTGCAAGTCTACGGATGAGAAGTCGAAGAAGCTTTCCCACACTTTCGGTGTTCGCCAACAACGAGGCCGTCGTCGCTTTCGGCGCGATGCCGGTGCGTTCAGCAATCAGAAGCTGAGTTTCCAGTTCCTTCAATGATCCTTGGGCAATACGGAGAAACTGCAGATAAGAGCCTCGAATTTCTCTGCCATACCCCTCCGCTATGTTTGCCGGCACCGAGCTTGCAGCGCGTCGCGCTTGGCTGGTCAGTCCATAAAGTTCTTCCTTTGGCCAAGATTTCGTTGCGCCGTAAATAGCCACTACAAGGTCCATCGCCTGCTGCCAAACCAGCAAGTCCTTGTAGGAGCCTGTTTTTTCGGCCATTCGTTCCTACTCCCCTACTCCCCTACTCCCCTACTCCCCTACTCCCCTAAACATTCAGCAGCAGATACTCCCGCTCCCACGGGCTGATCACTTCCATGAAGGTCTCGAACTCCGCCCGTTTGATCGCCGCATAGGTGGCGGCGAAGGACTTGCCCAGATGCGCGCAGAGTTCCTCGTCGCCCTCGAACAGGTCGACGGCTTCGAGCAGGCCGCGCGGCAGGTCGATCTCGTCGGCATTGGCGGTGGTCAGCACGGGAGGCTCGGCCTTGATCTTGTTGGTGATGCCGATCAGCCCACAGGCAAGCGATGCCGCAAGCGCTAGATAGGGGTTGGCATCGGAGGACGGGATGCGGTTTTCGACGCGCCGAGCCGCCGGATCCGAACGTGGCACGCGAAATGCCGTGGTGCGGTTGTCATAGCCCCATTTGTTGTTGACCGGCGCCGACGCCGCCTGTGTCAGCCGGCGGTAGGAATTGACGTAGGGCGCGAACATCACCAGCGCGTTCGGCACATGCTTCTGCATGCCGCCGATAAAGTGGAAAAAATCGTCGGTTTCCGAGCCGTCAGCGGCCGAAAAGATGTTCTGTCCAGTCTTCTTGTCGATGATCGACTGATGGATATGCATGGCGGAGCCGGGTTGCCCCTGGATCGGCTTGGCCATGAAGGTGGCGTAGATCTCGTGCTTCAGCGCCGCCTCGCGAATGGTGCGCTTGAACATGAACACCTGGTCGGCCAGTTCGATCGGGTCGCCGTGGCGCAGATTGATCTCCAACTGGCCGGCGCCTTCCTCGTGTATCAGCGTATCGATCTCCAGGCCCTGGCTTTCGGAGAAATGGTAGATGTCGTCGATCAGTTCGTCGAATTCGTTGACGCCGGCGATCGAATAGCCGGCGCCGCCGCCGATCGCGCGTCCCGACCGGCCGACAGGCGGGGTCAGCGGATAGTCCGGATCGGGATTCTTGCGCACCAGGTAGAACTCGATCTCGGGCGCCACCACTGGCTTCAGGCCGAGCTTGTCATAGGCAGCCACCACACGCTTCAACACGTTGCGCGGCGTGAACTCGACTGAGCGTCCGTCCTGGTGGACGAGATCGCAGATGACCGCGGCCGTCGGGTCTTCTTCCCAGGGCACCACCGTCAGCGTCGACAGGTCCGGCATCAGTTTGAGGTCGCCGTCGTCTTCCGGGTAATGGAAGCCGTTGCCATCCTCGGGGTAGCCGCCGGAAATCGTTGTCATGAAAACTGCCGACGGCAGCGCCAGCGAGGTGTTGGAGGTGAATTTCTTCGACGGCATCATCTTGCCACGCGCGACGCCGGCCTGATCAGGCGTGATGCACTCGATATCCTCGATGCCGCGCCACTCCAGCCAGGCGCTGACTTCCTTCCAGTTCTTGACGCCCCGTTGGTTTTTCACGAAGGCAGGCGTACGGACACGTCCTCCGCGGCTCGACGGACGGACTTCCTTTTTTGCAGGCGGCATCATTCACCAGATTGGGTTGCGGATTGTGGAGTATAGCCGTGCCCCCCTGTGGAAGGGAAGGGGAGCCGCGTCGGGCATTGGCCGGTGCGGTTGAAAATCACGCCAATCGGCCTAGTTTCGGCCGTCGCAATTCCAATCGAGGCCCAAATCTTAATCGAGAAATTGAATGCGGCCCAACGGCAAACTGACGACGATCGGATTCGATGCCGACGACACGCTGTGGCAGAACGAGCAGTTCTTCCGGCTGACGGAAAAGCGCTTTGCCGCCATGCTC
The DNA here is from genome assembly GCF_040321775.1 of Mesorhizobium sp. M0243. Taxonomy (NCBI): domain Bacteria; kingdom Pseudomonadati; phylum Pseudomonadota; class Alphaproteobacteria; order Hyphomicrobiales; family Phyllobacteriaceae; genus Mesorhizobium; species Mesorhizobium sp. M0243. Next base: position 2,173 of record NZ_JAMYSF010000010.1, read on the forward strand.
GTCGACCATGGCGAAGCCGAGCATATCTCGGCACGATTGCTGGAGGCCGAAAGGCGCAACCTCGCCGTCTATGGCTTCGGCATCAAGGGATTTACCCTGTCGATGATCGAGACGGCGATCGAGGTCACGCAAGGCCGCGTACCGGCCTCGGTCATAGCAGAGATTCTCGATGCCGGCCGCGAAATGCTGAGTCATCCGATCGAGGCCTTGCCGCACGCCCGCGAGACGGTCGAAAAGCTTGCCGGCGCATTCCGGCTTGTGCTGATCACCAAGGGCGACCTCTTCGATCAGGAGCGCAAGCTGGCTGGCTCTGGCCTTGGCGATCTGTTCGACGCGGTCGAGATCGTCAGCGACAAGAATGCCGCCACCTATAGGAGGATCTTCAGCCGCCACGGCGATGGTGCCGCGAAAAGCATGATGGTCGGCAACTCGCTGAAGTCGGATGTGGTGCCGGCCATCGAGGCCGGCGGCTGGGGTGTCCATGTGCCGCACGAACTGACCTGGGTGCTGGAGCATGTCGAAGCGCCGGTAACCGAATCGAGGTTCCGCCAGATATCCGATCTCGGACAACTGCCCGGATTGATCGAAAGCATCATCGATCCGTGATTGCCGGGCCTTACCTAATTTGCTCAATTCCGGACGGAAAACCGTTACACACTTTCCCGCAATTAGCTTAGCGGCCGATGAGGCAATCGATCACCGGTTGCAACCGTTCGGGCGTGATCGGCTTGGCGACCACCACGTCGATGATACCAGACAGGCCCAGACTTTCCGTCGCGCCATTCTTGGTTGACAGCAGGATTACCGGTGGCAGCGATTTGCCCGAGGCGCGGCGCAACGCGGCGATGCTGGACATCAGGTTCTCGCAGTCCTTGTTGTCGGCGCCGCCGTCAAGGACAACCACACCGGGAATGAGGGACCGCAAGATCCTTGCCGCCGTGTCGGGAGATTCCGAAATCGGCTTGAGCCCGGATCGCTCGACGATCTTTGAAATCACCACGCGATTGATTGGCGATTTCCCGACGACAAGCACCTGCGACGGATCACGGATCGCCTCGGCGCTCGAGTCACGGGTCGCCAGATTCGGATGTCTTGGAGTCTCGCCTTGGCGGTTCACCGGGCACACAAGTCGGCCAAGAAGCTCGCCCCTATTTCAATGCAGAGTTGAATCCGGAGCGCAATTGGCGTGAGATCGGAGCCTATGTCAAGTTGAAATAAAGTACCCTAAATCATCGCCGGGAGCAGTGAATTTCAAGCAACGCTACTGTACTCAACTGTCCACACGTGAGCTTGATGAAAAGAAAATTCACCTGCGCAGAGGCTGCGCAGGTGAAGGGTCGGTTGCATGGATTCGGTCAGCCGTGGCTCTGCTGCGTGACGATGACCGGGATCAGCAGATCGCCCCAGTTGCCGTCGCCGCCGTGATGTCGTGCCGAGCGCACGAGCTCGACCGAGACGCCCGCCTCGACCGCCTTCATCACCGACTGGTTGAGGCGGTGCAGGTCGTTGGCCAGCATGCGGATCGTCGCCTGCTGGTCGACGCTCATCGTCGTCGACTGTTCCTCGGCGCGTTCCTTGACGCGGCTTATCGATGCCATTGGTCTTCTCCTTGTGTTCCAAGCCCTGTTGGGCGTTCCCTCTGTATTTCTGCGGTCCGCTATTCCGCGGCTGGTTTGAACTGCGCGTGCTCGGTCGATTCATGCATGGCGGTGGTCGACGACTTGCCGCCGGTGATCGCCATAGACACGGCGTCGAAATAGCCGGTGCCGACCTCGCGCTGGTGCTTGGTCGCGGTGTAGCCATTGGCCTCGGCCGCGAACTCCGCTTCCTGCAACTCGGAATAGGCCGCCATCTGCCGTGCCTTGTAGCCGCGCGCCAGCTCGAACATGCCATAGTTGAGCTGGTGGAAGCCGGCGAGCGTGATGAACTGGAACTTGTAGCCCATGGCGCCGAGCTCCTTCTGGAATCTGGCGATCGTCGCGTCGTCGAGGTTCTTCTTCCAGTTGAACGAGGGCGAGCAATTGTAGGCGAGCAGCTTGTCGGGATGATGCTTGCGCACGCCCTCAGCGAATCTCCTGGCCTGTGCCAGGTCGGGTTTCGAGGTCTCGCACCAGATCAGATCCGCGTAAGGCGCATAGGCGATGGCGCGGGCGATGCAGGGCTCGATGCCGTTCCTGACATGGTAGAAACCTTCCACCGTGCGCCCGGCGTCGTAGTCGACGAAAGGCTGGTCGCGTTCGTCGATGTCGGAGGTGAGCAGCTTGGCGGCTTCCGCATCGGTGCGCGCGACGACCAGGGTCGGCGTGCCCATCACGTCCGCCGCCAGGCGCGCGGCATTGAGGTTGCGGATGTGCGCCGCGGTCGGGATCAGCACCTTGCCGCCGAGATGGCCGCATTTCTTTTCCGACGCAAGCTGATCCTCATAGTGGACGCCGGCGGCGCCCGCCTCGATGAAGGCCTTCATGATTTCGAAGGCGTTGAGCGGTCCGCCGAAGCCGGCTTCCGCGTCGGCAACGATCGGCGCGAACCAGGTCTCGACCGAAAGCCCGTTGCCTTCGGAGGTCTCGATCTGGTCGGCGCGCTGCAGCGTGCGGTTTATGCGCTTGACCAGTTCGGGCGCCGCATTGGCCGGGTAGAGCGATTGGTCCGGATACATCGCACCAGCCGTGTTGGCGTCGGCGGCAACCTGCCAGCCCGACAGGTAGATCGCCTTCAGCCCGGCGCGCACCTGCTGCATCGCCTGATTGCCGGACATGGCGCCGAGCGCGTTGACGAAGTCCTCCTCGTGGATCAGCTTCCACAGCCGGTTGGCGCCCATTTCGGCGAGGCTCTGGCGGATCTGCACCGAACCGCGCAGGCGCTTCACATCCGCCGCGGAGTAGGGCCGTTCGATACCGTCGAAGCGACCTTCCGGGGCCGATGGGACGAGGTTGTAAAAATCAGTCATTGGTCACTCCGAGGGATTGCTGATCTGTGTCAAGGCGTCAAGAATTTGGGGTCGTTGGGTATGACTGGATTTACATTTCTGCGCGAAATCAGCCACATAAATCCACAAAGCCGGCAGAATATAAGAGAAAACCTGTGTTGTGTTTGACAGAGGTGCATTGTAAATTTGTCATTGTTGTAAAAGGCCAAAGCCCAAAAAATTCGTGTAAATGCTGTAAAGGACAGTCCGTGGCTGACCAGAAGATCTTCGCCGGGCCGCGCATCCGCCGCATCCGCAACGCCAAGGGCCTGACCCAGACGGCGATGGCCGAGGGTCTTGGCATTTCGCCATCCTATCTCAATCTGATCGAGCGCAACCAGCGGCCGCTGACGGTGCAGCTGATCCTCAGGCTGGCCTCCGTCTACAAGGTCGATCCACACGAGCTGCAGGGCGAGGCGAGGGGATCTGTCGCTGCCTTGAAGGAAGTGTTCACCGACCCTCTGCTGGTCGGCGAGTTGCCGGGTGATCAGGAACTGATCGAGCTTGCCGAGGCGGCGCCCAATGCGTCCGCGGCGGTGATAAAACTGTTCCGCGCCTATCGCGAGCAGGCCGAGCGCCTGTCCGATCTCAACGAGCTTTTGGCGCGCGAAGGTCGGGCGACGGCGCTTTCCGGCGCCCGCCTGCCGATCGACGAGGTGCACGAGATTTTCGAGCGCCGGCCGAACCATTTTGCTGCCCTCGAGGAGGAGGCCGCGGCGTTCACCTCGGTGCTCGATCCCGGCGACGATCTGTTCGGCGCGCTGAAGGCCTGGCTGAAGCGCGAATATGGCATCGTGGTCAAGGTGCTGCCGGTCGCGACCATGCCGAACTGGCGCCGCCGTTATGATCGTCATTCGCAGCGCCTGTTCCTGTCCGAACGGCTGTCGCCGTTCGACCAGTTGCGCGAAGTCGCTATGGAGGCCTGCCTGATCCGCATGACGGTCGCGGTCGCCGGCGAGATCCAGGCGCTCAAGCTGAGCACCGACGAGGCGCGCCGCCTGGCCCGCTTCGAACTTGGCCGTTATGCGGCGCATGCGCTGATGATGCCCTATCAGGCCTTTCATGCGGCTGCCGTGCGCGCCCGCTACGACATCGATGTCCTGCGTTCGCGCTTCGGGGTCTCCTTCGAACAGGCAGCCAACCGGCTGACCATGCTGCAGCGGCAGGGTGTCTCCGGCGTGCCGTTCTTCATGCTGGAGGTCGACAATGCAGGCAACCGCTTCCGCAAGGCCGGCAGCCAGGGGTTTCCACAAAGCCGCTTTGGCGGCGGCTGTCCCAAGCTGCCCGTGCATGTTGCCTTCACCCAACCCGGCCAGATATTTGTCGAGACGGTGGAAATGCCCGACGGCGCCGAGTTCCTGTGCATCGCCCGCACACTGGAAGGGCCGCAAGGCGCGTTCTCGGAACGCCCGCGCCGCACCGCATTGCTGCTTGGCTGCGACATCGGCTTTCGTGACGACATCGTCTATGGCGCGGCATTACCCGGTGCGGCAATCACCGCAAAGGCCGGCAGTATCGCGGCGACGCCGGTCGGGCCTGCCTGCCGGCTTTGCGAACGCGTCGGCTGCCTGGCGCGCGCCGAGCCGCCGGTGACGCGCCCGCTCGGCCTCGACGAGATGGTGACGGGCCTGAGTGCCTTCGATTTCCAGTAGCCGTGTTCCTCTGAAATAGGAGCAAGGTGCCACAATTGTCGCCGGCCGCTGGCTCAGTTCCGGCCTGCGCCTTTGCGTTACGCGAACAGAGCATCTTTTTGTCGTCCCTTGCGCATCGTCCCGTCCACAAAAGCCCGACAGTCGCGCTCATGATCGATACCGCATCGCCGATCGTCGCATCGCCAGCCGTCTCGCCGCGCGAGGAACGCGTCGGCATGCTTTTGGTCTTCCTGTCGGCGCTGATGTGGAGTTTCGGCGGCACCATCGCCCGCTTCATCACTGTCGGTGACAGCTGGACGGTCATTTTCTGGCGCTCCGTCTGGGCAGCCGCCTTCCTGGTCTGCTTCATGGTCTGGCGCGACGGCTGGCGTGGCACGCTGACGCTGTTCCGCGACATGGGTCTGCCCGGCCTTGCCGTCGGGATCTGCTTTGCCACCGCATCGACCGCCTTCGTCGTGGCGCTGGCCTACACCACCGTCGCCAACATCCTGTTGATGCAGGCCGGCGTGCCGCTTCTGGCGGCGCTGTTTGCCTGGGCATTGTTCCGCGAAAGGGTTGGTGCCGCGACCTGGGTGGCGATTGCCGCCGTCATTGCCGGCGTCGCCACCATGGTGTCGGAATCGCTTGATGGCGCCGTCTCGCCCATAGGCGATGGGCTGGCGCTGTTGATCGCGGTCATGTTCTCGGTCGCCACCGTCATCACCCGGCGGTTTTCCGGCGTGCGCATGACGCCGGCGACGTGCCTCGGCACCATGCTCGCGGCCGGCTTTGCCGTCTCGCAGGCATCGACCTTCGCCGTGTCGGTCAGCGACATGGGCTTTCTGTTTGCCTTCGGCGTGGTCAATCTCGGTCTCGGCCTCGCCTTCTTCGCCACCGGCGCGCGGCTGATACCGGCGGCCATCGCGGCGCTGCTCGGCACGTTCGAACCGATCCTCGGTCCGATATGGGTCTGGCTCATCCATTCCGAGGTGCCGTCGGGGCGCACCATCATCGGTGGCGCGGTGGTTGTCACGGCGCTGCTCGTCCATATCGGGCTCGAATTCAAGCGCCAGGCACGGCCCGAACGCGCCGGGGTCACCGGGGTGCCGTCGCCTAATTGAAGCGGCCTGCAGCTTTGCCATTGACAACGTCGCTGCAGCACGGGCAGGCTGGGAATACGGCAACAACAAGACAGGCGTATCTTGCCAAGTCTCCCAGCCGGTCCGATCGAGACCGGACCATATCGTCGTATCTCTGCCCGCGCCACGGCGAAAGCCTATGACGGTATGCCTCCCAGGCCGCCTCAGGGGCATCGAGCCATCTCATCGAACCGCCTGCATGGTCTCGGCAGTTCGCGCTTGTCGCCCCTTGGAAAGCTCAATAGTCTGAAGAAAATGCCGGTCGCGCTGATATCGCGACGAGCCGGTGAAGGAACACTCATCAAAGGAGAATAGCATGATCCGCAAAGCGCTCTGGCTTTCGGCAACCTCGGCATTCCTGACATTGTTCACCGTCGGCGGTCACGCCGAGGATCGTGTCGTCAACGTCTTCAACTGGTCCGACTACATCGACAGTTCGATCATCGACGATTTCACCAAGGAAACCGGCATCAAGGTTGTCTACGACACCTTCGATTCCAACGAAATCCTGGAGACCAAGCTGCTTGCCGGCGGCAGCGGCTACGACGTCGTCGTGCCCAGCGGCAATTTCCTCGCGCGCCAGATCCAGGCCGGTGTGTTCCAGAAGCTCGACAAGTCGAAACTGCCCAACATTTCCAACATGTGGGATACGGTAACCGAGCGCACCGCCAAGTACGACCCCGGCAACGAATACTCGGTCAACTACATGTGGGGCACGGTTGGCATCGGCTACAACATCAAGAAGGTGCAGGCGGCACTCGGCACCGACAAGATCGACAGCTGGGATGTCTTCTTCAATCCCGACAGCCTGGCGAAATTGAAGGACTGCGGCGTCTACGTGCTGGACTCGCCGGCAGACATCATCCCGGCGGCGTTGAAATATCTCGACCTCGACCCGAACAGCACGTCACCCGATGATATCGCCAAGGCCGAGGAGACCTTGCTCAAGGTCCGGCCTTACATCAGGAAGTTCCACTCCTCCGAATACATCAACGCGCTTGCCAACGGCGATATCTGCCTGGCGGTCGGCTGGTCGGGTGACGTGTTCCAGGCCCGCAACCGCGCGGTCGAGGCCAAGCAGGGCGTCGAAATCGGCTATTCCGTGCCGAAGGAGGGCGCGCAGATGTGGTTCGACCAGATGGCGATCCCTGCCGACGCGCCGCATGTCGCGGAGGCGCTCGAGTTCATCAACTACATGATGAAGCCGGAAGTTATCGCCAAGTCGTCGAACTACGTGCTCTACGCAAACGGCAACAAGGCCTCGCAGCAATTCGTCGACAAGGCACTGTTGGAGGATCCTTCGGTTTATCCCGATGCCGAGACCATAAAGAAGCTCTACACCGTCTCGCCATACGATCCCAAGACCCAGCGCGTCATCACGCGCACCTGGACCAAGATCGTCACTGGCCAGTAAGCAATCCGACACGGTCCCGGCAGCCACCTGCCGGGACCGTTTCTACCTGGGGTAAGAAGCAAGAATCAGGACGGAGTGGGACATGAAATCGCTTGGCAGCATCCGCAGGGATTTTGCACCGTGGAACGACCCGAATGCCAAGCCGTACATCCAGTTCGACAACGTCACCAAGAAGTTCGGTGACTTCACCGCCGTCAACAATCTGTCGCTGACCATCTTCGAGCGCGAGTTCTTCGCCCTGCTCGGCGCCTCTGGTTGTGGAAAATCGACGCTGCTCAGGATGCTCGCCGGCTTCGAGGAGCCGACAGCCGGCCGCATCCTGCTCGATGGCCAGGATCTGCGCGGCATCCCGCCCTACCGGCGGCCGGTCAACATGATGTTCCAGTCCTACGCGCTGTTCCCGCACATGACGGTCGAGAACAACATCGCCTTCGGCCTCAAGCAGGACGGCATGCCGAAGCCCGAGATCGCGTCGCGCGTTGCCGAGATGCTGAAGTTGGTCAAGCTCGAGCAGTTCGCCAAGCGCAAGCCGCATCAGCTGTCCGGCGGCCAGCGCCAGCGCGTCGCGCTCGCCCGTTCGGTCGCCAAACGGCCGAAAGTGCTGCTGCTCGACGAGCCGCTTGGCGCTCTCGACAAGAAGCTGCGCGAGGAGACGCAGTTCGAACTGATGGACCTGCAGCAGAACCTCGGCCTCACCTTCGTCGTCGTCACCCACGACCAGGAAGAGGCGATGACCATGGCCGATCGCATCGCCATCATCGACAAGGGCGAGGTGATGCAGGTGGCAACGCCGGCCGAAGTCTACGAGGCGCCGGGGTCCCGCTTCGTCGCCGGCTTCGTCGGCAATGTGAACATGTTCGAGGGCAAGATCGCGCGTGGCGAGGCCGGCAGCGCCAGCATCGATGCCGGCAACGGCATCACCATCCGCACCGACAATGCCGGCACCGCCGGCGCCGGGACGGCCGTCACCTTCGCCATCAGGCCCGAAAAGATCAAGGTGTCGTCGAAGAAACCGGCCGAGGCGGTCAACGCCATCGAGGGCGAGGTCTACGACATCGCCTATCTCGGCGACATGACCGTCTATCATGTCAGGCTGGACGACGGCCAGGTGGTGCGCGCCAGCACCATGAACGCGGCCCGCATCACCGAGGATCCGTTGAGCTGGAACGACCGCGCCTGGGTTTCCTTCCGGCCCGACGCCGGCGTCGTGCTGACGCGGTAGGGGCGACCATGTCGAGCGCCGCCGTCACCACCGCATCAGCCTCTCCGACGACCAATGCCGGCAAATCCATCCTCGCCAGGCTGGGTGCTGCCTTCGTTGGCCGACTGGTCATCATCATCCCTTATGTTTGGCTGCTGTTCTTCTTCCTCATTCCGTTCGTCATCGTCTTCAAGATCTCGCTGTCGCAGACGGCGATCGCCATTCCGCCCTATACGCCGGCGCTCGATTTCAGCGGCGGAGTTTCCGGGTTCCTCGCCCAGCTGAAACAACTCAGCCTCGACAATTACGCCTGGCTGACGCAGGACGCGCTCTACTTCAACGCCTATGTGACCAGCGTCATCATCGCCGCGGTCTCGACGGTCCTGACACTGCTCGTCGGCTATCCCATCGCCTACGGCATGGCGCGCGCGCCGGCGACGATCCGCCCAACCTTGCTGATGCTGGTGATCCTGCCGTTCTGGACCTCGTTCCTGATCCGCGTCTACGCCTGGATCGGCATTCTCAAGCCCGAAGGGCTGCTCAATCAGCTGCTGCTCGCCACCGGCGTCATCCACCAGCCGCTGATCATCCTCAACACCTATACGGCGATCTTCATCGGCATCGTCTATTCCTACCTGCCGTTCATGGTGCTGCCGCTCTATTCCGCGCTTGAGAAGATGGACTATTCGCTGATCGAGGCAGCCAAGGATCTCGGCTGTCCGCCGACCAGCGCGTTCTGGAAGATCACCTTCCCGCTATCGCTGCCCGGCGTCATCGCGGGCTGTCTGCTGGTGTTCATTCCGGCCGTCGGCGAGTTCGTCATTCCCGATCTGCTCGGCGGATCGCAGACGCTGATGATCGGCAAGACGTTGTGGAACGAGTTCTTCGCCAATCGCGACTGGCCGGTATCGTCGGCCGTCGCCGTCATCCTGCTGTTGCTGCTGATCGTGCCGATCATGCTCTTCCAGCGGGCCCAGGCGCGCGCTCAGGAAATGGACAGGTGACCTCATGAACGCCACCTGGAGCCGCTTCAACATCACCTCGATCGTGCTTGGATTTGCCTTTCTCTATCTGCCGATCGTGCTGCTCATCGTCTTCTCGTTCAACGAATCGAAACTGGTCACGGTCTGGGGCGGTTTCTCGACCAAATGGTACGTCTCGCTGTTCCACAACCAAGGCCTCATGGACGCGACCTGGGTGACGGCGCGTGTTGGCCTGATCTCGGCCACGGTTGCGACGGTGCTGGGCACCCTGGCGGCACTCACCTTGACCCGCTACACGCGCTTCAAGGGCAGGGTGCTATTCTCCGGCATGGTCTTTGCGCCGCTGGTCATGCCGGAAGTCATCACCGGCCTGTCGCTGCTGCTGCTCTTTGTCGCCGTCGGGCTCGACCGCGGCTTCCTCACCGTGACGCTCGCCCACATCACGCTGACCATGTGCTTCGTCGCCGTGGTCGTGCAGTCGCGCCTCATGACCTTCGACCGCTCGCTGGAAGAAGCCGCGATGGATCTTGGCGCAACGCCGGTGAAGACCTTCTTCCAGATCACATTGCCGGTTATCATGCCGGCGATCGTCTCCGGCTGGATGCTGGCTTTCACCCTTTCGCTCGACGATCTGGTCATCGCCAGCTTCACCTCCGGGCCGGGCGCGACGACGCTGCCGATGAAGATTTACAGCCAGGTTCGCCTCGGCGTGACGCCAGAAATCAACGCCGCCTGTACCATTCTGATCGCCGTCGTGGCGATTGGCGTCATCATCGCCTCGCTTGCCAACAAACGGCGTGAGGTGCAGCGCCAGCTCGACGAGCAGGCCGCGCAGCGCGGGTGAAAGATAGGAGGCGCGGTGGCGGCCTATTCCCCCGAAACGCCGCGGCTGATCGGGGAAATGAACGGCGTGCTCCATGTCCCGCCGACGAAGAACGACGACTGGTTGGGACCTTGCTGGCCGTTGGCCTGCGTTGCCGCCTGCTCAGGCTGAATGACGCCGCCGGACAAGGCCAGTCCGCGCCCGGCGTAGGACGCGATGCCGGACAGCCAGATCTTGTACTTCGCTGAATTGGCCTCGGCCTTGTCGATCCGCGCCACGCCCTTCGAAATGGTGGCCTTGATCTCGGCGCCGTCGATCGGCAATGTTCCGTCAGAGACATCGTCGAGCGCGAAGAAGCCGCCCTGTTCGGTATGTTTGAGGAAGGCCGGCAGGTTGAGCTTGCTCAACGCACCCGGCCCGAAGGTCGCCGAGACCGAGCCGTCGGCATTGTCGAAGATGGAATCCCAGGTTCTGCCCGGCCCCTTGAGGATCACCGAGACGGTGCCCGTGCCGACCGGCACCAGCCGCGTCATCCCTGCCGCCGTACCGAAAGCACCGCCGTCGATGTCGGACGCCAGAAGGCGGATTTCGACCTGCGAGCCTTCCGGCTTGCGATCGAAGCGAAGGCTGGTCTGGATGTTGCCGCCGAAGGCCGAGGCATCGGAGATGTCGAAGACGGACAGACCATCCTTGACCTGGGCGGTGGCGGCGACGTCGGCGAGCTGGATCGGCCCCGCCGTGGCGTGCGCCGCCGACAGCCTGAGATCGAGATTGATCTTGTCGGCGAAACTTGTGTCGATTTCGCCGGGCCCCGCCCCTCCGGTCGGCACCAGCGGGGTGAAGGCTGACAGAAACGATCTGAGGTCGAGCGTGTCGAAGGCGAGCGTGCCGGAGATTACCGGTTGTGCTTCACCAAGCGAGAGGTCCAGTGCACCCATCCCCGGATTGTTGTCGAGCGCAATCGCCGTGTTGTCGAACTTGACGCGCCCGCCGGTCGCGGTGATCTTGCTCGAAATGCTGACCGAGCCGATCGCCGCACCCGGAGCGATGCCGGCCTGCGACCATTCCAGGACACGCCGCAGCGAGGGTGCCGAGAACTTCGCCTGACCGTCGAAATAGGTATTTTCAGACATGCTGGCCGTGCCGTCGAACGAGAAGGTGGCGGGTGCCGCCTTGAAGGACAGCGTCAGCGGCGCCGTGCCGCCGGCAAACAGCACAAGCGGTCTGGCCGAGGCGACGTCCAGCGCGACGCTTTCGCCCCGCCAGATCCCTGTTGCCGACAGCGTCGCATTGCTGTTCATCGCCGCCCAATTCGCCTGACCGTTCAAACTGCTCAGGATCTCGACGTCCTTGCCGCCGATGGAGGCGACCATACGGCCGTCGCGAAACTCGACCGTGCCGAAGGTGTCGGTAGGCAGCTTGTCGAGGTCCGGCTTGGCGGGGTCGGCATTGACCACGCCGCGCGCCGTGTCGATGGAACGCGTGATGCGCCCGCCGGTGGGGACAGCGGGCAGGAAAAGGCCGGCAGGTGTGCGCTGGACCCGGATCGTCGGCCGCACCAGCCGCGCCGTCGAAAACACCACGTCGCCGCGCAGCGCCGCCATGGCGGAAAGGTCGACCTCGACCCGTTCTGCCTCGACCACAGGCGGCGCCTCGGTGTCGGTCCATTGTGAAAGCGTCACATCGGTCAGGATTGCCCGGAATGTCGGCCAGACCTCGATGCGCGGCGAACCGTCGATGGCGACCCGGAAGCCGCTCCACGCGCTCATTTCCCAGGCGATGCGGTCGCGCACGATACGGGTGGAGGCGATCAGCGGCAGGGCGGCAACGACCAGCGCGATGACGATCACGGCAGCGCCGATCGCCCATATTCCGCGCCGGATCATAGATGATGGCATATGGCCCCGTATGCTTCCATTCCGACAAATCGCCCGACGGGTGTAACCCAGTCGTCACCACGACCCCCAGTCGTCACTACGACTGCAGTCGGGACCACACTTCCGGCCGCCACCACGACTTCAAGTTGTCACTACGACTTAGGGCTGAGGCATTTCAAGTCTTTATGGCCCGGCGATGGCATTTGCGCACATCTGGTCGCATCAGCCGAACAAAATCTTGCTCTGCTGCGCTGCGATATGCATAAGCGATGGCGACCGTGGAGGAACGATTATGGCTGCCGGACAACCGCTCTGGACCCCGACGCAAGACCAGATTGACGCAGCACCCTTGACCGCCTTCACCAAGGCCGCCGGAGTGAAAGCCGGCGTAGCGTTTTCCTCGTATTCGCAGCTTCACGCCTGGTCGGTCGAGGACCGTGAAGGGTTCTGGAGCCTGATCTGGGATTTCTGCGGCATCGTCGGCGACAAGGGCGATAACCTGCTCGTCGACGGCGACAAGATGCCCGGCGCTTCTTTCTTTCCCGATGCGACACTGAATTTCGCCGAGAATCTGCTGAAGAAGACCGGCTCAGGCGACGCAATCGTGTTTCGCGGCGAAGACAAGGTCGAGCGCCGGCTGTCCTGGAACGAGTTGCACGCGCTGACCTCGCGGCTGCAGCAGCTTTTCCTGTCGCTCAAGGTGAAGAAGGGCGACCGCATTGCCGCCATGATGCCCAACATGCCGGAGACCGTCGCCGCCATGCTGGCCGCCGCCTCGATCGGTGCCGTCTGGTCGTCCTGCTCTCCCGATTTCGGCGAGCAGGGCGTGTTCGACAGGTTCGGCCAGATCGAGCCCGTCGTCTTCATCGCGCCGGATGGTTATTGGTACAATGGCAAGGCGATCGAAGTCGCCGACAAGATCGCCGCGGTCGCGGCCAAGCTCGGCACTGTCCGCAAGATCCTGGTCGTCAACTATCTCGGCACATCGAGCGATGTCGCCGGGACCATCGACAAGGCGGTAGCGCTGGAAGAGGCGCTGTCGCCCTTCGCCGGCAAGCCTGTCATTTTCGAGCCGCTGCCGTTTTCGCATCCGCTCTACATCCTGTTTTCGTCGGGAACGACCGGCATTCCCAAATGCATCGTCCATTCGGCCGGCGGCACGCTGATCCAGCATGTCAAGGAACACCGGCTGCATGCCGGTCTCACCGATGGCGACCGCTTCTTCTACTTCACCACCTGCGGCTGGATGATGTGGAACTGGCTGGTGTCGGGGCTCGCTTCGGGTGCCACGCTGCTGCTCTATGACGGTTCGCCCTTCTATCCCGACGGCAATGTGCTGTTCGATTTCGCCGATGCCGAGAAGATGACCTTTTTCGGCACCTCGGCCAAATTCATCGATTCTGTGCGCAAGGCTGGTCTCAAGCCGATCCGCACGCATGATCTGGCCACGGTGCGGGCAATCTCCTCCACCGGCTCGCCGCTGTCGCCGGAAGATTTTCGCTTCGTCTATGACGGCATCAAGAAGGACGTGCACCTGGCCTCGGTCTCCGGCGGCACCGACATCGTCTCCTGCTTCGTGCTCGGCGTGCCGACGCAGCCGGTCTGGACCGGCGAGATCCAGGGACCCGGCCTCGGCCTGGCAGTCGATGTCTGGGACGACGACGGCAGGCCGGTCCGGCAGGAAAAGGGTGAGCTGGTCTGCGCAAAAGCCTTTCCGGCTATGCCGATCGGCTTCTGGAACGACCCCGATGGCAAGAGGTACCGGGCGGCCTATTTTGAGCGCTTCGACAATGTCTGGTGTCATGGCGATTTCGCCGAATGGACCGAGCATGGCGGCCTCATCATCCATGGCCGCTCCGACGCCACGCTCAACCCGGGCGGGGTGAGGATCGGCACGGCGGAGATCTACAATCAGGTCGAGCAGATGCCTGAGATCCTGGAAGCATTGTGCATCGGACAGGACTTCGACAACGACGTGCGCGTCATCCTGTTCGTGCGGCTAGCCGCCGGCGTGCAGCTCGACGAGGATCTGGAAAAACGCATCCGCGCTAAGATCCGCAGTGGCGCCAGTCCCCGCCATGTCCCGGCCAGGATCGTTGCCGTGTCGGATATTCCCCGCACCAAGTCGGGTAAGATCACCGAACTCGCGGTGCGCGATGTCGTGCATGGCCGCGCCATCAAGAACAAGGAGGCGCTCGCCAATCCAGAGGCGCTCGAGCTGTTCAAGAACCTGCCTCAGCTGGCCGAGTAATTGGCAGCCGGCATGGTTAACGAAATATCTCGCTAGAATTTACCTAGATTTCATGAGTGGTACACATTCGTAAATTTTCCGGCGCCCCGGTAAGGAGTTGTTAAGGTCCAGCGTCGATAGTCGCACGTAACTTGAGGGAGAAATCCCGTTCCTCAGCCCCGAGGATCCGAATTCGCTCAAGCCCCGTTGTGACAGCAATCCCATCTCTTAAGGCGTCCTTTGGGCGCCTTTTCTTTTTATCGGGACCGTAGAGGGCTGACCTATTCCGCGAGCACACGGGTCGACGGAAAAGCCACCTCGACCAGGGTGCCTTCGCCCGGTGTCGAATTGATGGTGAACCGGGCACGGTTGGCTTCCACCATCGCTTTGGTCAACGGCAGTCCAAGCCCGGTCCCGTCGCCGCGTCCGCGCTTCAGGGCGTTGATCTGCTTGAACGGCTTCAGCGCCTGCTCGATCTCGGCATGGCTCATGCCGATGCCGGTGTCGCGCACCCGCATGACGACGTCGCCCGACGTCTCATAGGCGGTCGAGACGATCACCTGGCCGCCGGCCTGGGTGTAGCGGATGGCATTCGACAGGATGTTGAGCGCGATCTGGCGCACGCTGCGCAGGTCCGCCACCACTTCCGGCAGCCGCGAAGCGAAGCTGGAGCGGATGATGACCCGTTCGCGGTTGGCCTGCGGCTGCATCATCGCCACCGTTTCGGCCAGCGTGTCGTTGAGCGACACCGCCTCATAGGCCATCTCCTGCTGGCCAGCCTCGATCTTGGAGATGTCGAGCAGGTCGTTGACCAGGTCGAGCACATGATTGCCCGAGCGGTTGATGTCGCGCAGATAGTCGCGGTAGCGGTCGTTGGCGACAGGTCCGAATTTCTCGTCGACCATCAATTCCGAAAAACCGATGATGGCATTGAGCGGGGTGCGGATCTCGTGGCTGATGCGGGCCAGAAAATCGGTCTTCTGCGAGGACGCGCGCTCGGCCACCGCACGTGCCTGCGTCAAGTCCTCTTCGGCCCGCTTCCACTGCGTGATGTCGCGAACGACGGCGCAGAAGCCGCTGTCGTTGGGCAGCCGGCCGATGGTCATGAACAGCGGAATGAAGCGTCCTTGCGATTCGCGCCCGATCACCTCGCGGCCGTCGTTCATGACACTCGCCACGCCGGGCTCGGACAGCCCATTGAGATAGTCGCGTGCCGCGCGCTGGCTTTCAATCGCAAACAGCGAGGCGAACGGCTTGCCGGTCACATCGTCGCTGTCGAAGCCGAACAGCGCTTCGGCCGGCCGGCTGATCGATCGGATGGTGCCGTCACGGCCGATCAGCACGACGCCGTCGGTGGCGGTGTCGATAATGGTGCGCATCTCGGCGATGCGCGCCTTGAGCTCGGAAATGTCCGGCTGCGTCTGCTCGTCCCCAACCACATGCAGGCTCGCCGGCGCATCATCCTCGCCGGAGCGTCGCACGACCAGCATCAGCGCCTTGCCGTCGCGCCAGGGAACCGAGCGCAAAATGGCCTCGATCGGGAATTCTTGTCCGTCGCGTGTTTTCAACCGCAGCGCGCGATCGGTGCCGTCGGAAACGCCGTCATCGGCGTAGGGGTCGGCAAACAACGCGCCGAGGCCGCCGGCATCCGCCAGATCGTCAAGCGCCTCGTAGCCGGTCAGGCTGAGGAATTCCTCATTCGCATAGTGCAATTGGTCCCCGGAATGGATGAGCAGCGGCACGGGCAGCTTGCCGAGCAGCGACGTGTCCGGAGCCTTGTGCTCATCTCCGGCGGAAAACGCCGACGGTACGAACCCTTCGGCCTTGAGCGGCGGCACCTGCAGGCGAGGGCGCTCGACGCGTATTTCCGCCGCGTCGCCGCCTGCATTGACGGTTTCCTCGGCAACCGCCTGCTCGTCGGGCGGCGCGGCTTCCTCGTCGGGCTGCGCCCAATCCTCACTGTCTTCGGCATCGCGAAAATCTGCTGACGTCATGCTGCCGTCATCGAGGCCATCATGTGTCGCGTCAGTGGCTTCAGGCTTTTCGCCGGGCGAAACGGCAGCGGTGTTCTCTGGTTCCGCCGCCACGGGGCCACGTTCGTCATCTTGGCCGGCATAGTCGAGCAACGAGCCCGTCACATTCATCCCAGGGGGGGCTTCACGAGCCGCTTCGTCCGCGTGACCGTCAAGCCGTACCAGATCCCGCTCGTCTTCGGCATCGACATCGGGTGGCTCGACCGGTTCGTTCTCTGGCCCTGACGCAGGGATGACGCCGCTGTGCATCGGGTCGTCGGACGGCTTGACCGGAGCCTCGGCCTCCGCTGTCGACGCCTCCGCAGTCTCAGCCTCAGGCGGCTCGACCGGAGCACTATCCTTCTTCAGCCGCTCGCCGATTTCGCGGAACGCGCTGCGTTCCAGGGTCGACAGACCCTTGTCATTGGCTGGCTGGCGGTGTTCGGCGAGCCGGATCACCTTGTCGGCAAAGCGCCGCTCCTGTTTCGGCACGATAGTCAACGCCGGCACCTCGCCCTTGAACGGATCCGATGCCTGCGTGTCCTCGGCCTTGGGCTCCTCAGCGTTCGGCTGTTCGGGTGCGGGTTGGATGGCTTGTGGTTCCGGCGTTGCCGGCGCCTGGCTATTGGGCACCAGCGCCATGCCGATGGCCTCCGGATCGACGACCGCGTCGCTGGCGCGGGCGACGCCGAAGCCGCGGAAACCCTCGAAGGCGCGGCTGCGGCCATAGACAGGCAGCGCCGCCAGGTCGACCGGTATCTTCAGGTCGGTGCCGACGACCGGCCACAGCACGGAGCGCCCGGACCAGGTATCGCGCCGTTCGAGAAGCCCCGATATCTCGCCGGAGGGGTCGAGGCCGAATGTAGCGGCGACATCCCTGAAGCGGCGGCCGATCACGTCGGCCGCCGGCTTGCCGACGATGTCGGCGAATTCCGGCGACAGCGCGCTGAACTTGCCTTCGGCATCGGTGCGCCAGACGAAACGCACCGGCGCCGCGGCGCGGTCCATCGCCGAGACGGTCGCCGGCGTGGCCGCGGAAGTGGACTGGATTTCCAGGGCCGCCGGTTCGGCCGGAGCTTCAGGTCCGGGCGCGGCGGGTCGCGGCGCCTGTTGCCCTCCGTCCTCGCCGGCGTTGAAGTACCAATGGTCGTGCTGCGCCGGCGTGCGCTCCAATGCCGGCTGATCGCTATTGGCCGCTGTCGGCGTCTGTAAGGTCGCGTCGGCGATCGCATGCGGCCGCGATCCGGCGACGTCCTCGGTCGGCAACGCGGCGCCTGGTTCGTCGGTCGGTGTCTGGCGACCCTGTTCCGGCTGGGAAGCCGCATCGCCAGCAGGTGCCCCCTCGGCAATGGTTTGTGTAGGATGTTCGCCCGCGGGGGCGGTGTCGTCGAGCTGGTCCTCGTCGATCACCACCAGCAGATGCCGCTCCTCGGTTAATCTTGCCAGCCCAGCCGGATAGGAGGCCGTGCCGCCGGGGACAAGGCGCTTGACGATGCGGTCGCTCTCGGCTGCGACGTCGGCAACCAGTGCCGCCAGCGTCTCCGGCAGGATGCCCAGTGCCGAAAATCCTTCCGAGGCCGCCTCGACGCTGCCCCTGGCATCGACAAAGGCGATGAAATGACCATCCTCGGTGAAGCCGCTAATGGCGCGCGCGGCGATTTCGCTGGCATTGCGTGACCCGGTCTGAGCCGCCGGGACTGCCAGCATGATCGCCTTTTCGGCGTCCGGCATGGTCACCGCACTGGCCAGGAAGCCGACGGCGCGGCTGGTCATTCCGGTCGCCAGCCGCACCATGATGGCGCGGTCACTGCCAATCTCGGGAAATCCGCTGGTCGCCATGATCTGGCGCCTGGCGATCACGGGCAACTGCGCCGAGGCGCCGATGATCGCCTCGATGTCGGGATACCCGAACATCGCGGCTCCTGGCCCGTTGGCCCAGATCACCTGCTCCAGATCCGCCGACAGGATCGCGATCGCGTCGCCTGCCGCAAAGCGCTGGCGGACCGCGTCGAGCACGGCGACATCGAGGAAGGAGTATTCGGACGGCATGCGCTTGGCGGACCTCACGGAGCGGCGATTTTTCAGTTAACGCTTTGTTAATAAAAGCCGGAGGCGCGAAGGTCCACAAGCCAGAACGTGCAAAGGCCGGAATCTGGGCTCTTGGTTAACGGCCCAAAGAAATTTATGGTGCACTGCAACAAAGATATTGCAATGCACAAAATTTGCCTTTATATTGCCATCATACATGAACGAGACGGCTTTCTGTCAAAGCCGCTGCCGCTGAAAAGGATGGAAAATGTCCAGGACCAAGACCGCCGAGACGATCGAAAACGTTGAATTCCCGAGCTTCGACGCTTCCAAGGCCACCGACCAGATCCGCGCTTTCGCCGAAAAGGGCGTTGAGCAGTCGAAAGAGGCCTACGCCAAGCTGAAGACCGGCGCCGAGGAGACCCAGAAGGCTCTGGAGTCGACCTACGAGACCGCCAAGACCGTTTCCAACGACCTGTCGCTCAAGACCATCTCCGCTTTGCGTGCCAATGCCGAGGCCGGTTTTTCCCACCTCGAGGCCCTGATCGGCGCCAAGTCGCTGTCGGAAGTCGTCGAGCTGCAGACCGCCTTCCTGCGCAAGCGCGTCGAATCGACCGTCGAGCAGGCCAAGGACTTCCAGGCCGTTGCCTCCAAGGCGGCCGAGGACGTCTCCAAGCCGATCAAGACCGCCTTCGAGAAGGCGATGAAGGAAATCAAGGTTGCCTAACATTTGCGCATGATCGGAAGATGCAACAAAAGGTCGCATTTTCTTAAAAACGATCGGGTGTATGATGGCAGCCATCAAGGAATACCCGGTGAGTGGAACCTCCTCCCTCTGCTCCCCGGGGTGACCAGCCAGCACCTCCTCCCGCTGGCTCGTAACAGGAAAAGGCCGGCACCTCCTCCCGCCGGCCTTTTTCTTTGTCCGGCGCCTGGTCTTCTTGCCAGGCAAATGCCGCGTCGATGTGGGGAAGTGACCTTTGCTTTCCAAAAGCCTTGAATTAGAATCCATAAGCCCGTAAGGACGCATCGCCGAACGACAGAGCGGGCGGATGAGTTTCTGTTTCGATCCGCTCGGGCAACGTGCCGTTGTAGCTCAGATGGTTAGAGCGCCGGATTGTGGATCCGGAGGTCGCTGGTTCGATCCCAGCCAACGGTACCATCGGTTTTCCAGTAAGTAATTGAATTTATTGTAAAAGTTTACCTTTGGGACATAATTTGTATCACAGTAGGTCTCACAATGTGTATCACAAATAGGAACTGGGTGCGCTCGGAAGCGACGCGAAGTGATTGATACCAAAAAGCTTTTTTGCGACACGCGATGATCATTGTCGGAAACCGCAGGATTCTTGGCGAAGAAAATCGAACCGGAAAGGCTTCGGTGGACCGCTTCCCGTCCACCGTGGGAGCCGATGGATGGCATCAGGCGCACCCGTCGTTGGATTGGGACTTGGCGGGTGCGTCGGATCCAGACAGCCATGCCGGCGCCGTTTTACACTCATTGCGGATGGCTCGGCTCTGAGGTAATTTAGATCCTGATCGGATGGGAAAGTGCCTGCTGTCGCGACGGTTTTTTGTTTTCTGTTCCTGTCTCGGCTGATTGTGAGCTCTTTAACAGCCTTGATACCGCAACCTTGGGGGCTTGTGGTCATCAGGTAGCGACGGTGGAAACAGGCCATGCTCCGACTTTGCGGATTCATCGCGGTCTTCTTCGTAGCGGCCCTTACGACCTTCGATGCGTCGGCCGATCGACGGGTCGCCCTGGTGATCGGCAATTCCGACTACCGGCAATTCCCGGCGCTGAAGAACCCGGTCAAGGATGCCGAGGACGTCTCCAAGACGTTTCGACTGGCAGGGTTCGAAGTTTTCGTTGCAAGCAATCTCACCAAGCTGCAGTTCGAAGAGCAGTTCCGCAATTATCTTGCCGCGATCGATGGCGCCGACCTCGCCGTCGTCTACTATTCCGGTCACGGTTTCCAGATCGGCGGCGAAAACTTCCTGATTCCCGTCGATGCCTCGTTGAAGCAGGCGGCGGACATCGAGGTCCAGGCCATCAAGCTCAACGATGTCCTGGAACAGATGCGTTCGAAATCGAAGATCCAGGTGATCGTCCTCGATGCCTGCCGCAACAATCCGTTCCCGCGCAAGAATTACTGGCTGAGAGACCAGCTTATCACCTCCGGCAACGCCGGGCTCGCGCAGGTCAGAAGCTCGCTGAACACGCTCATTGCCTTTGCCACCGAGCCTGGGGCGGCGGCCTATGACGGCAGCGGCGACCTCAGTCCGTTTTCGGCGGCGTTTTCCCGTCGCGCGCTGGCCCCGAACCAGGAGATCCGCACGGTCATGGCGGCGGTGCGCCGGGATGTGGTGGAGGCAACAAAAGGCCTGCAGGTTCCCTGGGAGAACTCGTCGCTGATCGACGAAGTGGTGCTGATGCGCCGCAGCAACCGCCCCTCGCTGCCGCCGGTGCTGGAGAAAATCGTGTTGTCGGGAGTGGGCCCAGTCGATCTCGGCCTGCCGGAACCGGTCGATGTCGACGGCGGAACGATCACCGTGAGCATCGAGAGACCACCTGCTCTCGGCCGCCTCATGCTGGACGGCGAACCTGTCGAGGTTGGCGAACCGATCCAGGGCAAGGACCTGCCGCGTTTGCAGATGGATGTGCCCAAGGGGGTCGACGCGCAGGACGAGGTGGATATGCTGGCCTACGCCACGCATGACAATTGGGGCGGTCAAAGCCAGGGCATCCTGGTGTTCCGGGTCAAAAGCGGCGAAGGCGCCCATGGCGAACAGGTCATGGCCTCGCTCGCGGCCGAGCAAAAGCAACAGGTGGTGGAGCGCGGCATTCATATCACAGGTGCCGCCGAGGCGATCGAAAACCGTGACATTGATGTTCCCGTTGGCGTGGGCCCGGTTGCGCTTAACCTGGATTTCCCGACCGACGATCCCGCGGTCAGTCTCAAAGTTTCGGCATATCCCGCGACAGGAACCCTTTCGCTCCCCGACAGAACCCTGTCACCTCAGTCCAGCCTGATGGCCGCTGAAGTCGACCGCCTGCGCTACGAACCTCAGATCGGCGTAGCCGCGCCGGTCGAGGTCGGCTTCGAAATCCGTGCGGACAGCAGTTCGTCCAAGCCCGCCACGATGAAACTGTCGCCAACCGTCGATCCGTGCGACTCCGCCGCCGGCGAGCCTCTGGACCTGCAAGGCGTCGTTCCCGGCCTGCTGCCGAACGAAATCGGCGCCGGCGCCGTGGAGGTTTGCGAAGCCGCTGTGAAGGCTTATCCCGATGTCCCACGCTTCCGCTACGAACTGGGGCGCGCGCTGCTCGCAACTGGCAAGGTCGAGGAAGCGAAGACAGCCATCGAGGAGGCCGCCAAGAAGGGACATGTGCGTGCTGTGTTCGAACTCGGCTACATGTATGCGACGGGAACCGGTCTGGTCATCGACCGCACGCAGGCCAACGCGCTTTACGCCGCGGCATCCGACAAGGGCGATCCCTACGGCATGACGTCGTGGGGCCGCGCCTTGTTCAATGGCTATGGCGTCAAGCCTGATACCGCCAAAGGTCTGGACCTGCTGCTCAAGGCGGCCGCGATGGGGCACACCTATGCCATGAACGATCTCGCCGCGATCTTCACGGAAGGCCGCAACGGCGTGACCGCCGACCCGGCCCGTGCAGTTGCCTTCCTGGAGGCCGGCGTCCAGCGACAGGACATGTATTCTATGAACCTTCTCGGCCGTAACTACCTGGCCGGCGTGGGTGTCGAAAAGGACCCCAAGCAGGCGCAGGGGCTATTCCAGAAGGCTATGGATCTGGGCCAGCCCTACGCTCCGGCCAGCCTTGCGCGCATGTACCGGGATGGCGTTGGTGTCGAGCAAAACCTCGACGAAGCGCAAAGACTGTTCGAGTTGGCCACGGCACGCGGCGATCAGTCCGGCGCATATGATCGCGCAGCGCTCGAAATGCAGAAGGGCGCCAATGCCGACCAGACGATAGCGGTGCGCTATCTGGCCTTTGCGGTCGCGCTTGATCTTCGCAAGGAATTGCCGGGTGCCCAGACGACGCTGACGAAATTCGAAGTGAAGACGAAAACGGCCGCGCTCAAGCAATTGCGTGGCGAACTCAAGTCGAAGATCCCGGCGAAGGGCTCGCTTGACGACCAACTGGTCAATGCGGCCAGAGCGGTCTGGGAGCAAGCCAATCCGCGTCGGGACTTGTTTTGATCAGTGAGGAGGCAATCGTGGGCAGGGCAGTGAAGCAGGCATTGATCGCCACAGTTCTATCCGGCGCTCTGGTGGCAGTAGCGGGCTGCATGTCCGTTGCGCCCGCGCCCAAGGCCGAACCGACGGTGACGACGACAAAGCACAGGCCGAAGCTCATTCGCACGACGACCACGCCAAAGATCACCAGGCAGAAGAAGGCTATCGCCAAGAAACTCGTCGAAC
This sequence comes from Mesorhizobium sp. M0243, assembly GCF_040321775.1. Classification (NCBI taxonomy): domain Bacteria; kingdom Pseudomonadati; phylum Pseudomonadota; class Alphaproteobacteria; order Hyphomicrobiales; family Phyllobacteriaceae; genus Mesorhizobium; species Mesorhizobium sp. M0243. The sequence continues at coordinate 24,925 of NZ_JAMYSF010000010.1, forward strand.
CGACTGAGGAAACCGCACCTGTCGTCGTTCCACCTTTGGGCGGCGGCAATGGCGGCACCGGTGGCACTGGTGGCGGAGGCGGCGGCTGGGGATAATGCTAACAGCAGGTCAGGGTTTCGCGGCACCGCTCGCCGAGGCCGCCTGCCACCATTTGACACGCCAACTCTGCCCCCGGACCTTGACCGGAAGACCGGCTGCAACTGCTCGCCAACCAGCCGCAAGTGCTCTATGCTCTCGCCAGGTGTCGTGTCGATACGGTGGTCCTGGTCAGGGGGCGTTCCATGTTCGAAGTCGTCGCATTCTGGTGGAAGATGAGGCTGAAAGGCCCCGCCACACGAGGTCTTGGCCTGATCGTCGCGCTTTCCGGCTTGCTGCTACTCGCATCGCAAGCCGCCAACGCAGCGCCGAACTGGACGCTTGATCCCACGGCTTCGGTGATCACCTACCAGTCGGTGAAGAAAAACACGATCGTCGAGACAAACAAGATCAGGAACATCACCGGCACGCTCAGCTCGGCGGGTGATGCCAAGGTCACCTTCGACCTCAATTCGGTCGATACCGGCGTCGACCTGCGCAATGTCCGCATGCGCTTCCTGTTTTTCGAGACATTCAAATACCCGACGGCCGAGCTGACGGCCAATGTGGATCCCGCCGCATTCGCCGATCTCGCGACAAAACGCAGGGTGAAGTCGACGCTGCCTTTCCGTCTCAATCTGCACGGCGTCGACAAGGACCTCGAGGCCAGCATCGTCGTCACCATGATCAGTGACGACATGGTCTCCGTTGCTTCGGAAGCTCCCGTCGCGGTTCACGTGGAGGATTTCGGCTTGCTGCCGAACGTGGACAAACTCCAGCAGGCGGCCAACGTCACCAACATCGTGCCCACCGCGTCGGTGTCGTTCGATTTCGTCTTCACCGCCGACGGCAGCAAGCCCGCTGCAACCCAGACCGCCGCGGCGAGTTCGACCGATGTAGGTCCCGTTGCCACCGACGCCGCCAAGGCGAACTTCAGCGATGAGGAATGCTTGAACAGGTTTGCCGTGCTCTCACGCACCGGCGCCATCTACTTCCGGCCGGCCAGCGCGCGGCTCGATGCGAAAAGCCGCCCATTGCTGACGGAGGTCGAAGGTGTCGTTGGCAAATGCCCAAGCCTGAAGGTCGAGATCTCCGGCTATACCGATTCCGATGGATCGCCGGACGCAAACAAGCAGTTGTCGGAGCGGCGCGCCCACGCGGTTGCCGACGCCTTGATTGCCGAGGGTATTCCGCGCAATCAGGTCAGCGCCGCCGGCTATGGCGAGGAGCGGCCGGTTGCCGCCAACGATACGCCGAAGAACAAGGCGCTCAATCGGCGGATCGAGTTTTCCGCCACCAAGCCCGTGAACTGAGGTTCCGGTGAGGTCCGATCTGATCGCCTGTTGCGGTGGCCTCTTTCGTGCCGCCGGGCTTGCCGCGCTTGCCTTGCTTTTGACTGTAACAGCCGCCAGTGCCGAGCGCCGCATCGCGCTGGTTCTGGGCAATTCCCAGTACCAGCACGCGGCGCCGCTCGCCAATCCGGTGCGCGACGCCCAGGCCATGGCCGAACGCTTGAAGAAACTCGATTTTGAGGTCGTTTCCGGCTTCGACCTGACCAAGCTGCAGACACAGGCGACGATCGTGCAGTTCGCGAAACAGGTGCGCGGTGCCGACATCGCGCTGTTTTTCTATGCCGGCCACGGCCTGCAGGTTTCGGGCAAGAACTATCTGCTTCCAGTCGACGCTGCGCTGGAAGATGAAACCTCCGTCGACTTCGAAGCCGTGTCGGTTGATTTCGTTTTGCGCCAGATGTCGCGAGAGACCAGCATCAGTCTGGTGTTTCTCGACGCTTGCCGCGACAATCCCCTCGCCGAGGTGCTGGCCAAGACCGCGGGCGTCAACGGCGCCAGCAGCGGCCTTGCCGAGATCCCGGTAGAGAATGGTGGCACCGGCACGCTCGTCGCTTTCGCCGCCAGTCCCAATCAACTTGCCTATGACGGGTCGGGCGAACATTCGCCTTTCACCTCGGCGCTCCTCAAGCGTATCGGCGAATCCAACGTCTCCATCACCGACGCCATGAACAGGGTCACCAGCGACGTCTTCAAGGCAACCTCCGGCAAGCAGCGTCCCTGGATCAACGTTTCGCTGAAAACGGATGTCGTTCTGCACAAGGTCGATCTCAATGCGCCGTTGATCGTGGGCGAGGCGAGCGCACCTCCAACCGAAGGCGGCTCCGACGCAAGCAACACCGGCGCTGCAGGCGCATCAGGCCAAAGTGACGACCAGCTTGCGCTCGATGTGCTGCGTCAGAAGATCCCCAGGCTGGCTTCGGACGATCCGATCTTTTTCGACCATCCGATCGATTTCGGTGATCCGGCAATCGATGGCAAGAGCATCGCCCAGCTGATCAAGGGCAAACCCCTGTTCAGCCCGGTGGAGGGATTGGACAAGTCGGTATGGGAGGACAAACATTGCGACGGCTGCCATGAATGGGACGAGGCACGGCTATGCGAACAGGCGAAAAATTTCGCCACCAACGATGCTTCTGTTTTGCGCCTGCAACATCCACTTGGAACGCGCTTCAAGGTGGCGCTTGCCAAATGGGCTCAAGGTGGCTGCAAGTAAGCATCCGCCGATTGGCGCAGGGCCTCGATCTCGGCCATCTGGATGCCCATTTCGACAAACGCGGAAAGAACGGCAAAGCGGTCCACCAGTGCGGCACGCGCCAGCCCGGCCAGAACACCCGCATTGATTGCATGGGCGGCAGGAAACGGCTGCAAGGCCGATGGTGCTTCTGCGCCGACAACAGATCCGACAATAAAGGAACCATTGTCACGCCATCCCGCCGCCCGGGCAATCCAGGCTCCCGGCGTTGTTGGCGGCGTTGCCTCTGCCTGGCTCACCGCGGGGCGATGGCTGTCCGGTTCACCGACCCAGTCGCGAACATAGGCGAGCAACTCGTGATCAGTTCCATCGAGCAACTCGCTCAGATGGCTCAGGCATTCATGCGCCCACCAGACCGCAGCCCGGTCGGGAAGCAGGTAGGCACAGAACGTGATCGCCTCTTCGGGAACGCGCCCGGCGAGCAGGTCGCGGCAAAACTCGATCGATTGCTGTTCGGTTGGAAGGGCTCTCATGTCCCGGGCAATAGCGGGACAAGCCATGAAGAGATCCTGTGCCGTTTTGAATCGGAGCTCATTGGCCATGACCGCCACGCCTTCATCGAGAAGCTCCAACCACTCAAGCCCCAGGCGCGGCGCGGGTCAAGTCTCAACCGGTGACGCTGCAACAACTGCCGGCACCGCCGCATCCCCTGGCGTTTATCGACAGACAATTGCCCCGGAATTTGGTATGATCACCACCATCGAAATCGGATGCTCAAACAGGAGTAACCGCTATGCAGTGGGGCAGTTCAGCCTTGGTGTTGGCAGTCGTGTTTTTCTCGACTCACGCTTCCGCCGACCCTGTTCAGAAATCAGAAGACATCGTGAAGTTTTTTGCCGGCGCCGCCGACCTCGGCAAGTCGCGAGGAATTTGTGTAGGAACCGAGGAAGAGTGCAAGAGCAAGACCAAGGCAAAAGACGCGCCGGCCGAAAAATCCAGCCTCGATATGCTGATCAATTTCGGGTTGGATTCGGCCGAACTCGACGCGACAGCGCGCAGTGAACTCGACGAGTTCGCCAAGGCCCTGAAGGACAGGCGGCTGAGCACATTCAACTTCGTTGTCGAAGGCTACACCGATGCCACCGGCACGGTCCACTACAACGAGGGCCTGTCGCAACGGCGAGCGCAATCGGTGGCAGCCTTCCTGACGGCCAATGGTGTCGAGGCCGCCCGCATCAACCCGATCGGCATGGGCGAAAAGAATCCGCGCAGCCCCAACCCGTACGATCCGGCTAACCGCCGCGTGGAAATGCGGATAAAGACGCAATAGCACCTACCGCGTGCCACTGTTCCAGGAACGCCGGCGGTCAGTTCTTGAGCACGCCGCCCACAGCCACACCGGTGCCGAAGATCAGCGCCTTGGTGAGGAAGTCGTTGTTATCCCGGGGCGGCGGAAGATCATCATCCTGCCGCACCACTGTGTCCCGGTTGCGCCGCTTCTGAACGACCTGCTGTTGTTTGCGGGGTTTCTGTGCCACCGGTCTCTGCGTGCGGACCTTCTTTACCACCTGTTTTTTCGGCTGCGTCGCACGGGCCTGATCGGCAGCATATCTGGCGCGCACGGTTTCCATCATCGGATCAGTCTGGATCACGAGGAATGCAAGTTGCTCGCGTGTCAGATAGCTGGTCTGCGGCAGGCCGTTCTCCACCTGCCAGATACCGATCGCCTGGCGGGTCTGTGGGCCTATGTTTCCGTCGACGCGGCCAAGCTCGTTGCCCAACGCTTCGATGCGCAATTGCAAGTCGATGCGACCCTGGCGGTCGAGGCCAATGGCATTTTCCGTCAACTCGGTGCCCGGTGTTTGCTTCACCTCGTCGGGGACGCCGACCGAGGTGCGCACTGCGGAGCCGGAACTGGCGTTCGCCTGGTCCGTATCGAGTGCCGCGACCTGCCGGTTCTGGGCTTCCGGGTCGTTCAATTCGTCGATGTTCAGCCGCGCCACCGTGGCGAAGCGGCCGTTTGGGAACTGCTCGAGATAGGCCTCGTAGAACGGCACCGAGTTGCGCTTGGAGGCTTCATCCCAGAGCCGCTGCTCGACTTCCCAGGAAGGCGGGTCACCAACCACCAGCGTGGGGGCGGTTGCCGCCCCGGCATTGGCAGGCTGTGCTTCAGGCGCCGCCACGACAACGGGTTTTCCAATGAAGACCTCGCGCCCCAGCGACGCGTTGTGCCAAGGCCTCTGGCGACCTTGCGTCGTCTCGGTCACTTCGCCGCGCACGCGCGTCAGCGCGCTCTGGATCTCAATGCCGGGTTCGGTCAGGTGCCTGGCGAGCGCCGTGGAGTAAGGGCTGTTGACGCCGTTGCCGTCGAAAGCGATGGCGCCCGGATCCGTTGCATAGGCGATCAGGATGCCGCCCGTGCCTACGCCGTCCGATCTTGCTTCGATCGGTGCCAGACCGGACCCCAACGAACGCGACTTCGGCAGCGAGGCGGCCAACGTCCTGGCGAGTGGATTGTCGCGGCAGGCATCGAGTATGATGACGCCGACCGCCGGATCAGGCGGCAGCGCCGCCAGGAAGTCTTCGACCTGAATGGTGCGGGTCTTGAGATAGGCCGGCGACGTCAACTCGGCGTCGACCGGTATCAGGAAATTCTTGCCGTCGACCTGCATGCCGTGCCCGGCATAAAAGATGACGGCGAGGTCGGCATCGTAAGACTGCTCTGTGAACCGGCTGATGAGGCTGTGCATGCCGGCATTGTCCTGATCCATCCCCTCGATCACCTCGAAGCCGGCATTGCGCAGCGTGGAGGCGATGAGGTGCGCGTCGTTGGCGGGGTTGGGCAAAGCGACAGCATGAACATACTTGCTGTTGCCGATGACCAGTGCGACGCGCTTGGCGTCGGGCGCGGCTGCCTCAGCGCTGAACGCGGCAAGGATAAAAAGGAGAAATCCGCTCAGAAATACGATGAACGCTTTCATGGACCAGCCCTCCGCCCAGCAGGGCGCACTGTTGATGTCTGCGCATGCTCAATTTCGTCAGCGACAATGTCGCTTATGCCAAAATGGCTCTTGGGCGTATGTGATCCTGACCACGGTCTTGGTTCACAAAGGACCCGAAAAAAGTTGTCCATAGTAACACTTTGCAGCCGGAACACCAATGGTCTGACGGTGAACTCATGAACCGCGAGGGCAGGTTCAAAGGGTATTCTGAAGCGAGCTTATGACGGCCGTGATGGCTTGCTTGTATTCTTCGAACTCTGGCGACGTCTGGCGCACTTCCGTCGTGGTCGATACCGGTTGGCCTGCGCCGGTCCCCGCGGGGCTGAGCTTTCGGCCCATTTTCCTTTCGGCCCAGTCCACGACATAGCCGGCGGTCTTGCCGGTGAGGAACGGGTTGGCCTGAATGACGGCCGACCCGAGCACGGCGCTCAATTGCGCCGAACTCGACGCCGACAATACCTGATGGGCGCCTTCCATGCCCAGGAAATGGCAGAGATAGAGCCGGCCGGCTGTGATCTGGTGGCCTCGCGCCCGAAGATAGGCTTCACCCTCGCGCGCAAGATTGCGCACCATCTCGCGCGAGATCGTGTAGTCGTAGCGCAGAGCAAGGAGATCCGCATTTGAAAGTGTGCGCGCCAGTTCGGGACGGTAGGTGTTCATCATCCTGATCCAGGTCTTCGATATGAATTGGCCGGCACCGGTTGCTGAAGAAAGCGGGTTCTTGGCGCGGGCGCTGCCACCACTTTCGACATGAACGATACGGTCGGTCAGTGTTTCGACAGCAGGATCGCTCGTTGCGACCGCGGCGGTCACCGTGCCCAGCGGGTCGATCGCCCCGCCATTCTGATAGAGTTCGAAATGCAGATGCGGCCCGGTCGACAGGCCGGTGGTGCCGATATAGCCAATGATGTCGCCGGCCTTCACCTTTGTGCCGACACCGCTTGCTATCGCGAATTTCTGCATATGCGCGTAGCGCGTCTCGCGTCCGTTGGCATGCGCAATCTTCACCAGGTTGCCATAACCGCCGCCGTCGCCCTGGAAGGTGACCTCGCCGTCGAAAGCGGCCGCGATCGGCGTACCCACCGGAGCCGCCCAATCGACGCCCTTGTGGATGCGAACCACGCCCAGAATTGGGTGCTTGCGTGGACCGAAGGTGGACGTCATGACCCCGTTGACCGGCGTGACCATGCCGTTGATGACCGTCAGCGAGCGGATCTGATCGTCGCCGGTAACGCATGCAAACTGACCGTCGCTCTGCTGGAAGACGAAGCATTCGAAGCTCTTTTCAGCACCCTGCACGCCGACATACAGCACGCGTCCGTCGGTCTCGCCCTTGCCGCGCGGCGTTTGTGAATAGATCAGGACAAGGCGCTGGTCCTCGCTGGCGAAGGCGTCCAGGTCCCGTCCTCTCGATAGGTACATGATCGCTTCGCCGATCACGCCGGTCGGAACTTTGTTGCGCGCCGCCGTCGAATAGATTGCGTCGAGCAGGCGATATTGCCGCTTGTGCGTGCCTTCTTCCGGTGCACCCGAATAGTTGAACAGATCTTCGCGGACCCAGGGATCGACACCCGATACGAATGCACCCGCGGCGTTGCGCGTCAGCGTGCCGACAAAGACGCTCTTGGCGTAGATCGACACCTGCATGAGCGACATTGTTGTCGTCTCGCGCGTCGGCCTGAAACCACGCATGGCGACGACATAACCCGGTTCCAGGCCTTCCCGGTTGAAAAGCGCCTTCAGCGCTTCGCCCGCCCGCCTGGCGTCCTCGACGGAGAAATGCGCATCGAGCGCAACGCTGTCCAGGCTGCGGTCGTTGAGGATTTTCACGAACGTGTCTTCGGTCGCCTCGAACCGCTGATACTCATTCGTGACGGTTGCGACACTCGTGTTGTTTTCGATCTGTGTCTTCTGGAATGCGGGCAGGGCTGCTTCGCCTGCATCGATTGTTTCACCCCAGCCGGCTTCGGGATCGTCGGTGCCCATCTGCTGCCCCGAAGCAGCCGGAGCCTCGTTGGGGGCAGGCGAGGGCTGAAGATCGTTCTGCAGATCCCCCGCCGGCGGCTGAAGATCGTCCTGCAGATCGTTGGACGGCGGCGGGGCGGTCTGCCGTTGCGCCTGGAAGAATGCGAAGTCTTCCTGCGTCGACGGTATCGTCGTCATGAATTTTTCGCTGGCGCTGAGCATCACATCCGACAGGATTTCGATCTGCGGAGAAATCCCGGCCTGATCGAGATCCGCCGGCTTCGCGATCGAACGGCCCCTCGACGTGGCGTCGGCGTCGGGGGCAAGGGTGATCCACATCGGGTCCCCGGCAAGGTCGATAATGGCAGGCACATAGACCGATGCATCGGCCGGCACGTCGTCCACCCCTTCGACCGCGTGAAGCTCTTCGTCTTCGTCGCCGAACGACCAATAATCGGCGGTGAGGTAGAAGCCCACGGCGATCGACAGCATGATGATCGCGGCAAGACCGGCAAGCAGCCGGCGCCAGAGCCTGCGTCTGCGAAGCGCAAGGCGCGCCTGCTTCTTCTGCCTGAAGCTCGTGTCGATAGTGTGCGTCACGGGCTGTTTCCGGTCAGGAAGAACGTCCACCGCGCCTGTTCGAGCGTATCGACTTCGAGAAATTGCGCCGCGATATGGCCGCGTTGCCAGCATTCGTCGATGCCGCGGGTCGAGAAACGCCTTCGCTCGATGCACATTTCGGTCGATCCCGTCAGGATCGCGTGGCCGAAGACGTCCGTTGCGTAGATGTAGATGTAGCGGTTGGTCAGTTCCTCGCGAATGACATTCACGCACTGATTGGCGCCGATGGTCCACCAGCCGTCTGTCTGATCGGCATTGTCGACCTTCTGGCCGACTGCGAGATTGACGACGTCGAGTGTCTGATTGCAGACCGTGAATTCGGCTCGCGCTTCGCCGGATGACAGCACAGCCAGCAGCGCGGCGCCCGCGATGACCGCAAGCTTCATGTGGCCCGCCAAGGCGAGCAGGGCGCGAACCGGTTCACACTGCTTTATGGGCAGGTCGGCAGACGAGTGGGGCAAACACGAGCAGCGTTCCATCGGGCGCCCATGCTATCCGCCGAGCCGGAAATACTTGGCAGTGGCTGAGAACTGAGATCCGTTGGTCTCGATTTCCTCGAGAATTTTGGGTAGCAGCGCCGAGGCTGGCGTCGGCGCCGAGAATGCGGCCGCCTCAATATCCTGGGGTCCCGTGATCACCATTATGATCTGCGGCACGGCCTTTCCAGCGGCCTTGTCGGCGGCGCCGAGGCCAATCGGGATGCTGAAGGTGGCTTTGTCCGACTGTGCGACGATGCGATCGTCGAGATTAAACACCATGCCCTTGTGATCGATCAGCAACACGCTGGAAATGAGCCCGCCACGCGTCACCAGCGTGCCGCTGATCGGCGTACCGTTCGGCACCGACGTCCGGTCGAGAACAAGCTGCGGCTTGTCGGCCGCGGTCTGTCCCAGAAAGCGCAGAAAATTGGTGACTTCGCACTGGCTCGGCTCAATGAGGCGGACGCTGATGTCGGGCTCCACATGGAATTTCGCCTGGAAATCGCCCAGCATGCGTTCGAATGGCTGGACCGCTGTTCCAAATCCTTCGATCGCGGCTGCGGTGTCGGTTGGCGAATTCATGGTCGCATAGAAACAGTCGCCGCCGCCGAAGTCGCGAACCCAGGAGACTCGTTGCGCGATGTCGTCCACGGCCGGAGGAATGGCCGGTTTGGGTACGTTCAACGCGACGACAGGTTGGTCCGGCTGCTTGGCCGCCGGTGGCACAGTCTTTTGGCTCTCGGCGTTCGCGGCATCCGTCTGGCTTGCAGTGGGTTTGGGCGCCGGCCCGGCAACCTTGGGTTCTGCCGGCTGGCTGATCTGCGGCTCCGGTTTGGGCTTTGGGCTCTCCACAAACTCTGGCTGGGCCGGCGGTGTCTTTTCGGATGGCTGCTGCGCGTCCGTTGCCGATGACTCCGGGGGGCCCGCGGTTTGCGCGGGGACAGTGGGCTTGGCCGGCTCCGGCGTTTGCACTGCCTTGGCATCTGCCTGGCTTCCAGCCGGCGGCACGCCCGCCTCTGTTTGCGGTTGCGCTTCCATTGCCGGCGGTTTCTCAGATTCCTCGGTCTGCGAAGGGAGTTCGGCGGGCTTGGCCGGCTGCGGCTTTTGAGCCGCCGAGGCATCTGGCTGGTTTTCAGCCGGCGGTACGCTGGCCTCCGGCTGCACGGGCGGAACTGGCTTTGCCGGCTCAGGGGCGTTCGCGACTTTGTCCGTGAGGGTCGGCGCCGAAGTTTCCGGTGTAGGCTTTGACGGTTCGGGCGCGGAAAGCGATGTCTTGCCGGCAATCGGCGTTGCCGGCGTCATGAAGCCGCTCAGATACAGGCCCGCGCCTGAGGCGACAGCTAGTGTCGCCAGGGCAGCGATCGCGATAGTTGGGGTCTTTGTGGATTTCTTGGGCATATCCGCAGTGACCGCGCGCGGAGGGCCGGCGACCGGCGAAGGCAGCGGTTCGGACAAATGCGCGGGCCGGACATGCGGGACGAAGCGCTGCTCGCCCGGGCCCGTTGCCGTCGGCGCGTTGCGTCCCGCGACATTGGATGCCTGGCCGCCCTTGGGATCAGGAGTAAGGGTTTGCCCGGCTGGCCGGTTGCGGGGTGTGATGGACGTCGGCGGCGTTGTTCCTTCGTCTTCGCCACGCGTCATCCTGGCGATATCAGCCATGCTGACCGGCCGGTCTCGCGGATCCGGTTGCAGCATGGCTTCGACAATGTCACGAAAATCGTCGTCGATATCAGAGAGGTCAGGCACGGCCCGGCGCTTTTCGATGATCTCGAACTGCGATCCGCTCATGTCGATCGGTTTCCCGCGCAGAGCGGCAGCCAGCACCAGCCCAAGGCTGTAAATGTCGGACTGTTCACTGACGTCGCCGCTGTACAGCCCGAGCTGTTCGGGCGAAACGTAGTTGTACTTTCCCGCGAACTTCCCGCCGATCAGTGTCTCCCCGCCCACGGTCGCCGATCGCGCTATACCGAAATCGATGATCTTTGCGCGGTCGACCCGGCCCCCCGGCAGGATGATATTGTCCGGCGAGAGGTCGCGATGGATTGCTCCCGCTTGATGCACGGCGCTCAGGCCGGATGCGAGGCGATGGCAGAGCTTGCGCACCTCATCCGTCGGCATCGGACCACGTCGCATGATGTCGTACAGCGACTCGCCGTCGACGAATTCCATGGCAAGGTAGGGACGGCCGATCCCGGGATCGATGGTGAAGACGTGGTATCGCACGACCGCATCATGCGACAGGTGGTTGAGGATCGAGGCCTCCTTGCGGAACAAGGACAAGATCGTCTGGTCACGGGCAAATTCGGGCAGCACGATCTTGATCGCGACATGGTCGCCGGTCTGGATGTTGTGGCCGCGATAGACCTCGCCCATGCCGCCGAATGCGATCCGTTCGTCAAGTTCGTAGATGCCGCTGAGCTGCGTACCGACAGCGGTGTTGGCCACTTGCGGCGATATTCGCGTCTTGTCATCGGCGCTCATCAGCCTCGGCCCTCCGCTCTGGACAGATCAGGGTGGAGCGATTGTCCATTGCGCCCGTTCCCAATCTTAACCAGCACAATGGTGACATTGTCCGTTCCGCCTCGCGCCAGAACCGTTTCCAGCAGGTTTTCTCCGGCCGCCTGAGGTGTAGCCGACACGACGGCGGCCTCGATCTCGGGGTCGGTGACATGTGCCGTCAGCCCATCGGTGGCCAGCACGAAAATGTCTCCCGGCATCAGTTCGCCCTGCTGGAAATCGATGACGAAGTCGTCACTGACCCCGATCGCATGTGTGATGACATTGCGGCGTGGCCAGGTGAGCGCCTCGACCGCGCTGATCATGCCTCGATCCAAGAGTTCCTGCACTTCGGTGTGGTCTTTCGAAATCTGCGAGATCGCGGCGTTGCGGATCAGATAAACCCGGCTGTCGCCCGCCCACAGGCAGGCAAATCGTCCGTCCATCGCCAACAGGGCGGCGACCGTGGAGCCGATGGTGATGCCGCGCGATTCCGATATGCTGCGGATTTCGGCATTGGCCCGGCTCAGCCTGTCCTCGAAGCGGGCCCGAAGATCGGGTGCCGAGCTCGCGATGCCGATTGTTGACAGATGATCGACGATACTGGCGGAAGCGACCTCTCCGGCGTCATGTCCACCCATTCCGTCGGCTACCACCCAGAGGCCAGTTTGTGGCTCGACTAGATAGCTGTCTTCATTGAGCTCACGGACACAGCCTTTGTGGCTCACGCCGAAGCTTTCGATGGAAAGGGCGACAGTATTCAAATTGCCACCAAGCGCTTTTCAAGCGTCCTTCTGCGGCGCACCTTTGGACGCTCGCTGGCGCCACTTTGCCACAGGCTCGAACATTAAAGTACCGAAAACTAAGGAAAACCGGGGTTTGAACTCTGGTCAGCGGATCGGCGCCATGATCAGCAGATCAAACCCATCTCAAAACGCCTTGGGACAGCTGAATCCGGAAAGGGCCGGGAGGAAGAAGTGGTTGGAGCCTGAACCTGTCTGGAGCGTATAAGTAACGTCGCGTCCGCCAATCACGAAGCGTGCTTGCATGTTGCTGTCGTGGCCGGTGACGGCAGCCTTGTCCAGAAGTCGCTTCAGGGCCCACGGCCCTTCGAACTTGATGGCGGATTCGCGGCCTGGCATCTCCGGCGTCAGGCTCAGACTGGCGGATCCGGAAGCCGCGCCGCTCGGCCAGGTCACTATGCTCGGCATGTTGCCCGCTTGGTTGCTCTGGACGGTCTGGCCGTCGACATCGAGCACCGCCGCATCGGCATCGCCATGCAGTGAGAAGGGCGTGAAGGTCACGCTCACCGAGGGCACCGAACCGCCCTGGGGAAAAAAGGCGCTACGGATTTCGGCCGCCAGCTGGAAGTTCTTCAGCGTCGACTTCGACAGGTCGCGGCCGAAGCGAGCATCCTGTTTCCAGCTCCAGTCCTGACCGGTCATATCGATCAGCGATGCGAGGTTCTGTGCGAAGAACCGGTCCATCAGCCCGCCCGGAGCGAACAGTTTGGCGAAATCCGCCATCGCGATGTCCTCGGTGCCATTGCGGGCGAAAGGATAACGGCCGTTGACCGCCGCCTCGCAGGGCTGTGTGACCGTCTGGTCGAGCATCTGGTTCAAATTTGCCACCGAGGTCTCGGTGACGTTGCCTTCAAACTCGTCTGCCGTCGCATTGACCATCCGGCCGAGTTGCTTGGGCAGTCGCGAGACATTGGCGCGAAGGGTGGCTATCTGGAGCTGCAGGTTTGCGTTGACGCGTTCCGTCTGGGAGGGGACGTCGGTCGCCAGTTGCAGGCTCTGGTAGATATCGCGGAAATTCTGGGTCAAGGCATCGATCGGGCGGTGTCCGGCAGCACCGCTCACCAGGGCCTGGAACGGCCTGAATTGCGCTTCGATGTTGGCCCCGGGATTCTGGTTTTGCGCGCTTAAGGATCCCGTGCCGGCACGGGTTTGCGATTTTCCGGTGGCGATTTGTATGCCGATGCGAGCCAGACCCTTGGCCACGCTTGCTGCGTCCTGTAACTGGCCCGCGCCGCCTTCAACCCCGGTGGCTGAGTCCTTGCCGGAAGCAGCGTCCCGCGTCAGAGCGGTTTCGTCGGCGATCGCCGTAAACAGCAGTTCGATCGGCGAGGTTGGCGAGGCGACGGCGGAAAGCGCGATATAGCGCGGCTTGTCCTTCAGCATCGCCTTGAATTTCAACCCGTCGAGAACGCTGTTCCACGCCGTTGCGAACTCCTTGCCATAGCGGTCGAGAAGTTCGGGACCGAGCTTGGGCAACTCCTGATCGATGCCGCCTTGCTCGCCGCCGCCACCGAGGACCCACTGGTCGTCGACGAGCGTCTGGGCAATGCGCGAGAGTTGCACGAGATAGAAGCTGTTGAAGCCGGCATAAGTATAGAGGCCGGGAACACGAAGGCCTGACAGATCGCCGCCATCGACCCGCTCGAACAGTAACGGGGCTTCCGGGCCGCTTTTCAGGGAAACAGAAAAATCATCCAGAGCTGCCGCGTATACTGCGGATTTGACCAAAGCCGAGGCACGGTCGGCAAGGCTCATGCGCCCGAGCGACCGTTGAGCGGCTTGGACGAGCGGCTGGTTGAGTTCGAAAACCGGATCGTAGGCGTCGTCCAAGGCAAGCATGGCACCCAGGTGCTTTTCGAGATGCTCGCGTCCTTCGCGGTTGTTTTCACCTGGATACCGGTTCTGCTCCCAATCGTGCTTCATCCAGGAAATGATCAACGCGTCGTCGACCTTCGGCGCCTTGCCGCCAAGCATCAGGTAGATTTTCAACGGCTCGTAGAGCGCGGCGGGATCGGCCATCCTGGCCTGGATCGTCCGCTCGGCCTGGATCAGCAGGCGCGATCGGAACATTCGTTCCAGCGCTTCCCGGTAAGCCGTCTTGGATGCCGAAAGAAGTCTCTCCCGCTGGCTGAGGCCGAACGTCTCCTCGATCGGTGTCGGCACGTCGCCGGTTTCGAACCCAGCCGGCAGATTGCGCAACTGGTCGAGCGGGCCAATGACGTTTTCGAGGTCGACATCGGTGACCTCGGTGCTTTTGAGCAACGCGTCCGCCGTCTGGCGATACTGGCTTATGGCCTGCGTGGTGGAGGCGATCAGCGACCTGTTGGCTGTGAAGCTCAGGGCTAGGGTGCCGAGGGCCGCCGCAGCGATCAACGCGATGGCGCCAAGGCCGGCGAACCTGGCGATCGTTGCACGTCTTACAGCTGATTTGTCATACGAAACCCATCCGGATTCGGCAAAAATGACGCCCGTCAGCAGATCGTGCAAAAAGAAGCTTTTGCCGGTTCCGGAAAGATGGGCGCGGGGGCTGCTGCCGAAATTGCGACCGATCGCGCCCAACACCTGATCGATTGGCGTTCCCTCTTGCGTGCCTGAAGAGAAGTAGAGTCCACGCAAGCTGACATTCACCTGGCTGCGGGTCGGATCGAACAGGCTGGCGATGAAATTGGTAATTCGCTCCTTCAGCGCGCCAAACTGCGCCGGAAAGCCAAAGATGGATATACGCGCGACCGGATCGGCCTCTTCCTGGAGGCGGTCAGGCATCTCCTCCACCAAGCGTCTTGCCAGTGCATCGAATTCGGCCGGAGCCTCGGCGGCCATATTCTTGTTGCGATCCGTGGTCTGGAATGTCGCGCCCCAGACCTTGCGCCGGCGCGGCTCGTCGAAGCCGCCGAAGTAATCCATGAACCCTGAAACCAGGTCGGCCTTGGTGAACAGCAGGTACACGGGAAACTGGATTTTCAGCGTCTCGTGGATTTCCCGCAGACGACTGCGTATCTCGACGACGTGAGCGTCAAGCTGCTGATCGTCGAGGCTGACGAGGTCGGCGAGGCTGATGGCCAGGATGACGCCGTTTATCGGTTGCCGTGCGCGGGCTCTCTTGAGCAGTGACAAGAAGGCAAGCCAGCTCTTCTTGTCGGTCTCGGCATTGGAATCCTGCGTCGTGTAGCGTCCGGCTGTGTCGATCAGGACGGCCTGGTCGGTAAACCACCAGTCGCAGGAGCGTGTTCCGCCAACGCCCGCAACTGGCTGGGCATCACCCGAACCGGCCAGCGGAAAATTCAGACCCGAATTGACCAGCGCCGTTGTCTTGCCGGCACCGGGCGGGCCGATGACGATGTACCAGGGGATCTCATAAAGGAAATTGCGTTTGCCGCTCGACCGCTTGAGCGCCGCCACGGCCTCATTCACGCGGGCCTCGAGCACCCGCGAGTCGTCATCGCGGTCGTCATTGTGTGTGACCACGGTTTCGAGTGCTTTTTGCGCTTTTCTCGCTTGCCAGAAACGCAGGCCGTAGAAAAGCGTGAGCGCTGCCACGATCACCCCGATGATAGTCGCGCGCAGCCAGGCAGGCCCGAGAGGACGGGTATCGGCGAAGCGGATCAAGGGTCCGGCAAACCACACTGCCGCCGCAAAGCCGGCCAGCGCAATCATGCTGAATATCCGCAGCAGCCAACGCGTCATGGCCGCTCCCGACTGGCCGTGCTCACAATGTTTCCTCCTTGGCGATCATCACATCGACACGGCGGTTCTTGGTGCGGCCTTCCGGCGTCGCATTGTCGGCGATCGGTTCGTCCTCGCCCTTGCCGTCCACCGTTAGTCGCGAAGGATCACTGAACTTCGGTGCCATCATTGCTTCGACGGCCTTCGCTCTGGCGACGGAGAGATCGAAGTTGGACTTGAATGGGCTCGATTTCCGCGGCTTCACATTGTCCGTATGGCCGACAATCCTGATCGGTCCGCGCTCGGGTTCCAGAGCCGCGGCGATATCTGCGGCAATGGGCTGGAACTCCGGCTTCGCCTCGGCCCTGCCGGACTGGAACAGCAGGAGATTGTTGATTTCCACAACGATGAAGTCGCCCTTCGTGCCGATGGTCAGCCCGCCGCCTTCGACTTCCTTGGCCAGTGCCGAACGGATGCGATCGATCTGCGTGGTTGTGGCGACGGGTGGGACGATTTTCGCCGGCTCCGCCAACGGCGCCACGCTGGCCCGTTCGATGGTAATCGGCGTCGATGGGTTGAGCGCCAGCAATTCACCGGCGGCAGCGTCGCCTTCGTTGGTGATGAAGACCCGCAGTGCGAAGAACGCAGCAGTCAGCAGCGCCGACACGGCTGCCGCGACGACCCAGAGCGGCAGGCGTGTCGACGGCTGCGTCATGGTCGACGCCAAGCCCTGCCAGTGGGGCGAGATGTCCGCGTCCGCGCGTGCCCTGAAATAGCGAAGCGTTTCGTAGACGTCGCGCCGAACGCGTTCGAGATTGCTGTCTTCGCGCGTCAGGCCCCGGTACTGGCCCTCGAACCCCAGC
The DNA here is from genome assembly GCF_040321775.1 of Mesorhizobium sp. M0243. Classification (NCBI taxonomy): domain Bacteria; kingdom Pseudomonadati; phylum Pseudomonadota; class Alphaproteobacteria; order Hyphomicrobiales; family Phyllobacteriaceae; genus Mesorhizobium; species Mesorhizobium sp. M0243. The sequence goes on from NZ_JAMYSF010000010.1 coordinate 41,436, forward strand.
GACAGGCAGACATGCATCAGTTCGAGCAGATCGTAGTGTGCCTCGGGACTGGCCAGGACCTTGTTCAGCGCTTCGAAGAAGCCTGTGCCGCTGGGCTCGACGTGAAAGAACTGCGACAGCATGCTGTGCTGCGCCCAAGTATCTTTCTGTGGCCAAGGCAGGTTGCCGACGAGATCGTCGGCGGTTTCGCAGAGGATGAATTTCGCAATCCGCGCATCCTCTTCGGCAACACCTGATTTCTCGACTGTCCTGTCGAACCTATCGATCGCCTCAGTGACATGTTCGGCCAACGGCTCGGCTTGTCTCTCGACGGGGATAAGCCTGAACTGGCCGAACAGCATCAGCAATGGTGCGGCCGCGGCAAGGATCGGGTTTGCCGCGGAATATCTGACACTGTCCGTGACATTGAGCAGGGTCTCCTGCCGTAGAGCTGCCTCGGAAGCGCCGCTTCCTGCCGAAGCGGAAGGGGCTCCTTGATAAATCACTGTCCCGGATGCCCAGCCCGGCGGTGTATGCCGGCCGATGCCGGGATCGAATACGGTCGAATCCTTGATCTGCGAGGTTTGCCCGTCATCCGCGACGGGCACTTGAGGGACCGGCGCCGGTTTTCGCTCACGCCGTGGAGGGGCGCGAATGACGGTCTTGCCAGCCGGGCCGAAAGGATCGTCCTTCGAACTCATGGACGATCGTCCGTGCAGGCGGTGTGCCCGCGACTGGGTGAGACAGGCGCAAAACGGTTTCTCGTCAGGTGAAGGAAACGCAACCCCTGCCGACCCTGACAGTGTCCGGAGGAAGGTAGGCTATATCTTACTATCCCGCCGAAAGATGACATTTGCCGCAGACCCCCAGGTCGATCAGCCTTAGCCGCTTAGCGAATTGTCGTATGCGATCGTAATCTCACAAACTCTCGATTGGAACCGGATGCCGCGCACCAAAGAGGTTTTCTTCGTCGACTTCAGCCTCGCATCCCCCTTTGGGCCTGTCTATTTCTGCTTGTCGGCCTTGGCATAGGCCTCGCTGAAATAGGCCAGGAATATGTCCAGCATGCCGTTCTCGTGGGCTTCCTCCATGGTTCGCCAGGTCGCGACAAAAGCGTCCCAGGCCTGGCTTTTCTTAGACGAGAACGATGTCGGGGGGAGTTTCTTTCCGATCGCCTCGGGCGACAGATCGTCGAGCAGCCGCGACAGCGCAGCTTGCATGGCGGCATAGGTGGCGAATTCGTGCGTCTTGAGATCGCGGAATGCATCTTTGATGCTGCGCCTGGCATCCAGATAGCCGGCCCTGCGGCGGGCGAACATGATTTCGAGGATGTCGTCGGTTCCCGGGCCGAACTTCAGGGGGTTGTTGTCGGCGGCGCTGATCATCGTCCGTTGTGTGCTCTTGGCCAGTATTTTCGCGGCCGTGCGCGCTTTCAAAAGCATGGTCAGTTCCTCGACCACAGTCCGCAGGACCGTGCCGATTTCGGCGGCAACTTCATGCGGATCGCGCGATTGAAGCAATTCCGGCGAGATGCCGGCCGCGATCGCGATTTCCCGCAGCACTTCGTCTCTGGTCGAGGGGAGAGGCGGTTGCGACGAGAACGCCGGAGCCGGAACCCGCTGCCCGGAATGTTGCTCCGAAGGAGTGAAGAACGGCTCGGCGGCGAATTCGAGCGGCCGGCCTGTCGCGGCCGGCATTTCTCGTTGTGTCGAACTGATATGGCCTGTCGTGGCGGGCTCGTCGTCGATCGATACGAAGATGACATGGCGGCCGATCAGCACCCGGTCGCCATGGCTCAGCCGATGCGGGCCGGTCATGCGCTGGCTCGATCCGTTGATGTAGGTTCCGTTGCGCGAGACATCGTGCAGCCAGAAAGCGCCTGCCTCGTAGCGAACCTCGCAATGCCGGCCGGAGATGAACTTGTCGGGGTCCGGCAAGGTCCAATCACAAGCCTCGCGTCCGATTTCGAAGCCGCGATCACGCGCCGCGTAACTGGTCGAGATGCCCGCAGGCAAGGCGTCGACATTGTTGATTTGCAGACTGATATACATCGAGGATCGCCGTCGAACGCTGATCGATACTCCACATTCTAGCAGTTTGCACATCCAACAGGACAGCGGCGTTTCGAGCCAATGCATCGGCAGGGTAAGGTTTTTCCGCTGTGCATCTCTTTGGTCGGCCGGACAACATGTGGTAGGCTCAACATAGCCTGGTGCGGCGGGCCAAAAAGTTCCTGGATGCGGGAACTTCAAACCCACTGCCGGCGGCCGCGTCCAGGAGGGGCACGACCCATGCCGAACGAACGTGCCACGGTTGTGCAAACACCGGTTGGCGCCGAGCTGTTGACCTTCACGCATCTTGTCGGTCGCGATGAGATCAGCCGTTGTTTGGCCTATACGGTAGGGTTCGTCAGCCCCAGCCCCGATATCGATCCGCTGAAGATGCTGGGGGGTGTCGTTTCGGTGGAAGGCGAATCCGATCCGAAACGTTGGTTCAGCGGTCTTGTGTCCGAGTTTCGCCTGACCCGCATAGAAGACCGGCTGGCCTACTACGAAGCGGTCGTCAGGCCGTGGCTCTGGTTCCTCGGCAACACCACCGATTGCCGTATTTTCCAGAACAAGAGCGTCGTCGACATCGTCAAGGACGTCTTCAAGAAATACAGCACGGCGGAGTTCGATCTGCGTCTGCAGGGTTCCTACCCTCCGCGCGAATACTGCGTACAATATGACGAGACCGATCTGGATTTCGTCCAGCGGCTGCTCGAGCATGAAGGCATCCTGTATTTTTTCGAGCATGACGAGGGCAAACACACGCTTGTCCTGACCGATGCGATGAGCAAGCTGAAGCCGGCGCCGGGCTACGAGAAAGTACCTTATCATTTTGAAGGGCAGGGCTCCCGGCGCGATGTCGAATACATCACCGAATGGATACCGGGCAGTTCGGTGCGTCCGGGCGCCTATGCCCACACCGACTATGATTTCAAGAAGCCGGGCGCCGACCTTATGGCCAAGTCGGCCCAGCCGTTCAGTCACAAGCTGGCCGCCGGCGAAAACTACCGCCAGCCCGGCGCGCATCTCGAAGTCGGCCGGGGCCACAACCTGGCCGCGATCCGACGCGAGGAGATCCAGGCCGTCCACCAGCGTATCGCCGCGGTCGGCACCGTGCGCGGCCTGTTTTCGGGCTGTACGTTCAAGCTCGATGGCTTTCCGCGCGAGGACCAGAACCAGGAGTATCTGGTGGTCAGCGCCGAATACAGGCTGTTCGATCCGGGATACAGAAGCCATGCCGACGTCGACAGCGAGAACTTCAAGGTGATCCTGGGCGTGGCGCCGACCGCCTTGCCCTATCGTCCGCCACGGATCACGCCCCGACCGATCATGCGTGGGCCGCAGACGGCGACCGTGGTCGGTCCGTCAGGCCAGGAAATATTCACCGACAAATACGCCAGGGTGAAGGTGCAGTTCCACTGGGATCGCCTGGGCAAGAAGGACGAGAACAGCTCCTGTTTCGTGCGGGTCTCACAGACCTGGGCCGGCAGCGGCTGGGGCTTCATCCAGATACCGCGCATCGGCCAGGAGGTGATCGTCGACTTTATCGAAGGCGACCCTGACCTGCCGATCATCACCGGCCGGGTCTACAATGCCTCGCAGATGCCGCCCTACGGGCTGCCGGCGAGTGCCTCGCAATCCGGCTGGAAGTCGGACTCCTCGCTCGGCGGCGGCGGCTACAACGAGCTGATGTTCGAGGACAAGGCCGGCTCCGAACTGGTCAATTTCCAGGCGCAGAAGGACCACAACCTTCTGATCAAGCATGACCGTACCAAGCTGGTGCAGCACGATCAGTCGGACCGCATCGACCACGACGCCAAGCATTCCGTCGGCCACAACCTCGACGAGGACGTCGGCAACAACAAGACAGTCAAGGTCGGCGTCGACCAGACAACCGACATCGGCAAGAACGATACCGAGACGGTGGGCGTCAACCGCTCGCTTACGGTTGGCTCGAACGAGACGATCGGCATCGGCGCGAACTCGACGGAGACGATCGGGTCCAATCACACGCAGACCGTCGGGTTGATCCAGACGATCACCGTGGGCGCGGCGCGAGTGGATTCAGTGGGCGCAGCGGAAACCCGAAGCGTTGGCGCCGTCCAGACGAATCAGATCGGCGCATCGCGCTCGATGACAGTGGGGGCCGGACAGACTCACACCATCGGAGCGGCGGACAATTGGACAATCGCGGCCGCGCAGAGCGTGAAAATCGGCGCGGACCAGAGTTTCGCCATCGGCGGCGCGCAGTCGTCGCAAATCGGCAAAGGCAGGTCGGCAAAAATCGGCGCTGACGACGCAACCGATGTCGGAGGCGGGCACGCGCTCAAGGTCGGCAAGGGCAGCGGAATCCAGATTGCGGACGACAGCTCGATCAAGGTCGGCAAGAACCTGGTGATCGAGGCGGGTGACTCGATCACACTCAAATGCGGCTCGGCGTCGATCACGATGAAAAAGGACGGCACCATTGTTGCCGACGGCAAGGACATAACGCTCAAGGGCAGCGGCAAGATTACCGTCAAGGCCGACGGCGACGTGATCGTCAAGGGAAGCACCATCAACAACAACTGAGGGCGTCATCATGGAAGTGCTGGATCGTATCGACGGCGTCGTGATCGGCCTGCTGATCGGTTTCGAGGGCGGGGCACCGCTTGTTGTCTTCGTTGGCAATCCGCGCGAGACGGCGATTGCGGCGCGCAGCCTGACTGAACTGGACATTTCGGCGATCGGTTCAGAACTGGCCCTTCTGTTCGAGGAGGGTGATCCAACGCGGCCGTTGGTCGTTGGACGCATCGTCGATCCGGCGCACAAGAACAGGGAGCTGAAAGTCGCTCGCGAAGGCGACCGTGTCGTCATCACCGGAGACGAGCGCATAGAACTGCGCTGCGGCCTGGCGTCGATCATTCTGGAAAAGAATGGCCGCGTGACCATTCGCGGCAGCCAGTTGACGAGCCAGGCCAGCGGGACCAACCGTATTCGCGGTGGGGCCGTGCATCTCAATTGAGGCGTTGCCTATGCACCGCGTCGCGACCATCGCCGCCATCGTGGATCAGCATGCCGAGGACGCGGCTTTCCTGTGGCTGCGCCGTCGTCGGGAGATCGACGGTCCAATCCTCGACGAAACCGATATCGGTCGCATAGACCAGCGTCTCGAAGCCAATCTTGAAGGGCTCATGGCAGCCGGCAAGGCCGGTTGGGAAGCTGCTCAAGCGCGCTTTGCTGACTACGCCGAACCAGGCGAACTTTTCGTGCTCGGCACTCTGGCAATGCGTTGGAGCGATGCCAAACTGGTAACCTCCGCAATCGACGCCGGCGTAAGCGTGGGTGAAGCCGGCTTTTCAAGCTTGTCCGCTGCGATCGCGCGCACGCCGCGCGATAACCTGCGTCCCTTCGTGGCGCAATGGCTGGACACAAGCGATGCGCGACTACGCTGCCTTGGGCTGTCTGCGCTCTGGCATCACCGCGTCGATCCGGGACCGCGCCTGCATGATCTGGCCAGCCATTCCGACGCGAACGTCCGCCGGCGCGCCGTTCGGCTCGCCGGTGGGCTCGGGCGGCGCGACCTGCTTCCGGCAGTCCTGGCTGGCCTTGATGGCGAGACGGCGAGAGAACGTCTTGCGGCCGCCTTCGCCGCTTGCCTGCTTGGTGAGGCGCGGTCCGCGCACCCAGTGATCGACAAGATCGTGCTGACGGAGACGGACCAAGCGGAGGCGGCGATCGAGATACGCCTGCTGACAACGCCGCCCAAGGCCGCGAAAGGTTGGTTGCAGACGCGCCTCGGCCAGCCCCTGCTACGCGTGGCGGCAACGGCGTCGATCGGCCTGTTTGGCGATCCGTCGGTGATGCCCTGGCTGATCGAGAAGATGCGCGAACCGGAACTTGTCTTTGCCGCCGGGCTGGCGATGCGCGATCTGTTCGAGGTGGATTTCAACGACACCGACCTGTTCACGATAGACCCGGCCGATTTGGGGAAGGCGTTTGAATCTCTGAACCACAGCCCGTTGCCTGTCGCCGATCGCGTTGCTGCTTGGTGGGACGAGGGACGGGGCGGGCGCGGCCGCACGCCTTTCCATTCGATGCGCCGGTTGCGGCTCGACGCGTTGCGCGCGGCCATCGCGGCAACCGATACGCCGCTGACCGATTGGCGCAGGACGCGCCGGTTCCCGGCCTGGATGTAATCTATCGGCGGTTCGCCCGCGCCACGACGGCGGCGGCGCGCAATCCGTTCTCGGATGCGACTTCGCACATGGCAATCGATCCCGGCGCATAATTCTGGACAAGACTGTCGGCGGCCAGCATCAGCGCCAGCGCGCCGCTGGCCGCGCCGGTGTCGCCGACCGTCATCGCCGGATAGGCCGTCGCCATCAGGGTGCGGTGCGTGCGATAGAAGCGCGGTCGGGCAATCAGCATCTCCCAGCCATGATAGCGCTCGCCATTGCCGTTCGAGACGACGAAGTCGATGTCGGGTTCCGATGGTCCCGATCCCGAAACGGCGTCGCGCAGCGCGCCGAGCATGGCGCGGCCCTGGCTGTAGCGCTCGGAAAGGATGCTGTCCGTCTCCTGGGCCATGCCGATGCCATGGATAGCGGCCACGACAGGCTCGCGGCCAGGTTCCCGCAGCAGCCGCACGAAGACGGCCGCCTCGCCAGGAACCAGTCCTTGGGCGTTGTCCGCGCCCTGTAAACGTCCGGTCCGGCTGAGCCGGCCGAGGTCGGTGTGGTTGACGAGGCTGTCGACGCCACCGAGCAGCACTTGTGCGGCGCCTTGATCCTCCATCAGTGCAAGCGCCCGTTCTATCAGTCCCACACTTGCCGCCGCGCCGCCGTCGATGACGCACGAGGCGTGGTGGAATCTCAGGCCTGTTGCGTCGACAACCGCGGCCAGGAAATCGCGCGCCGGAATATCAACGAAAGCCGGATGGTTGCGAAAGCTCTCCGGCGTCGTGATGAGCAGCGCGGTGGCCGCCGCGACCCCCGGCTCGCCCGCGCCGAGCGCTTCGTTGATAGCGCGGGCGGCCATGTTGACCAGCCATTCGCCTTCGTTGCGGCGCAGATGCCGGTGAGTGGGTATGCGCGCGACTACCTGTGGCACTCCGAACGGTTCGGCGAGCGTGATTTCCTCGAAGGCCGAAAGGCTCGCCCGAATGGCTGCGATCGTTTGCCGCGCGTTCAGCCCGGCGGGCGTGACGGCGCCGCCGCCGGCGACGTAGAGCGGCCGCTTCATGGCTGCCACACGGCGCGGTCGACTGTGCCGTCGCCGCCACGCGGGCTGAGATAGCTCTTGCGCTTGCGCCGGGCCACGAGAAAGGCGGGCGTGACATGGCCGAAGACGATTTCCCGCAGCGCCGGCGTGTTCCGTTTTGTCACGTGTGAAAAGCGCGCTTTCAGTGTGACGCGCCACAGATCCGGCTCGACAATCACCGTGTCCGCGGCAAACGGACGTTCCTCGACCCGGTCGTCATAGATCAGCCGCACAGGCGCAACGATGCGCGGCAGGCGGAAGTCCCAGCGGCCGTTCGGTGTCATGCCGATGATCGTGACAGTCTCACCGCCATGGATTGCCGGCAGGTGCTGGTCCGCCGGGGCGCACAGATTGTAGCGCGGATCGAAATCCCCGGGAGGCAGTGGCCACTGCGTGTCGATCCAGGCTTGGTCGTAGGTGCCCGCGAGCGGCAGTCTCGGCATCCAACCCCGCCCGAGCGGGCCGAAGCTGGCCGGTCTGGGCCGATCGGAGGGACTGAGATAAGGTTCGGCGGGGTAGGTGACATTCGGGGCTTGTGTTCGCACTGCCGGATCGGCGGACGAGGCATGGTGATAGCCGACGCCGACCGGGTTGCGTCGGTCAAGCCGGCCATCTGGCAGCGTCCCACCATAGGCGCGCTCGTAAACGATCGGCATGGTTCGGAACAGGGCCGGCGCACTGTAGCCGCCGGCATCGTAGATGCGGTCTCCGACAACGTTGAGCACCTTTTGCAAGCCACCGACGCGGAAACCGACCTGCATCTCCGCCACCGGACGGCGGTTCGGCGCGTGCGCCGAACCGTTGACAAGGATTTCGGCGGCCGGCTTATGCGGCGCAATATCGGCTTCGTAGCGATTGGAGGAATTGGCTGGATCGCCGAACGGGATATCCCAGAGCGCGACCGGCATCTGGTCTTCGCAGACGTCCAGTGCCGGTGCGCCGTCGAGCGCATCGAAGCTTGCCGAGAACATGACGACCAGGACTTCCTGGCCGTCGGCGTCGAGTTGCACATGTGTTGCGGTGGCGAACGGCGTGCGATTCTCGATCCCGACCGCGAACGCCATCGCTCAGCACCAATTGCCGTGTTCGTCGAGGCCGATCGGCCAGTAGGGCATCGCGGTCAGCAGCGTCGCATAGTCGTCATGGCCGCCCTGGATCAGCCACTCGAGAAGTAACACTTCGGGAGGCACCGCACTCGACGCGGAACGCCGGTTTTCCTTGTCGCACGCGAGCCAGTACTTGCGCACGAGCCAGACCACCCTCGGGTGGCCGGCGGGGCCGGCAAGCCCCTTGGCCTCGATCGTTCGGAGGATTGCCTCGCCCATCGGCAGGCCGGTCTCCATGCGCTCCTCGACACTCGCGTTCCATGTCTCGGACGCGACAGCGAACACGTCCACGAAATCGAGCAGATAGGCGGCGAACAGGCTGCGATGTCCAGCCGAGCCGGTCCCCGGCGCCGTCCCTTCCGCGCGGCCTCGGACGTCACCGGGCGCGCGCAGCAGCCGGTAGGTCCCGTTCTGGATGTTGTGGTTGACGAGCAGTGCCATCGCTCAGGACTCCTCGAATTCCGGATCTTCCCCGATGGGAATGAAGTCGAACGGCCTCATGAAGTCCGCCAGCTCGGGCTCGGTGTCGCCCAGCCAGGAGAGGAGCAACGTCACGGGTGGGACCGGCCCGTCCCCCTCGCTCCCTTCGGACAACTGCTTGGCCTCGGAGCCCCACATCTCGCTCCTCCCGGGCTCCGGCCCGCCGCCCGAAAGCAAGTCGTTCAGTCGCGTCGTTTCGAAGTAGTACTTCCGAAACAGGGCAATGACCCGAGGGTGACTCGCTGGTCCCGCCGGCCAGCGGGCGTCGACAAGCTCCCTGTTGACTTCCTGCGCACGAAGGTCATGCCACCATTCCAGCAATGGTGGCACGACGATCTTCAACTCGTCTGTCCAACGATCATAGATGTCTTGATACGTTATCGAGATCATTTCATATCTCTATATGCCCAGGCCGCCAATGTGCTTGTTCATCGCATCGTAAAGCTCGCGGCGATCCAGTGCACGCATATCCTGGGACTGCTCCATGCTGTGAGCATGACAATGCGGCTGGCACGGAAGGTCGCGCATCCGCTGGGCGAAGCTGCCCGGATCGTGGCACGCTCCCATCTCCCACGCGGTCTTCTGCGGCGGCTGGTGATCGGCGATCATCGTGACCTTGCCGTCAGTCTGCCTTTTGATTTTCTTGTCAATGTCCTTCAGCGCCTTGTCCTTGGCTGGGCCTGAAGCCCGACGAAGGATGTTGGCGCGGTCCTTCTTGCACTGCCAGCAGGTCTGCCCCTGCACGGAAGCGCGCTGGGTCTCGGTCGTGGGGGTATAGTCCTCCGAGTACTTGTAGTCGCGCGGGCAGTCTTCCTTCATCGCGTCCTTGCCCAGCACCACCGAGAAGTCGACCATGGCGGACACGTCGACCGTGTTCGGCAGCGGGCTCGCGGTATTCTGCTCCATCGGATCGCCGTGGCGGCAGACTCCCTTGCCCTCGACCTTGACCGTGAACGACCAGAGCTTGAACGAGCCCTTACCCTTGATGCGATGGGTGACCACGCCGGCGCCAAGTCCAGGCGTGGCCGCTTCGTTGCCCGTACTCAGCGCCACTTCGGAAGAGTTCTCCAGCGCCGTCGGTGTTCCCTGCACCTTGACGCTCTTGCTGCCTTTGATGAGATCGCTGGCCGAAAGCATGTTGACATATGGAACCGGCACCGGTCCCGCTGGCGGCGGCGGCGGGCTGAGGCAGACGTCGCCCGGCGCGACGCCCTTGCCGCCGCTTGCCTGGTGGAAGAAGCCCATCTTTTCGGCGTAGACCGTGTTACCCATGGCTCAGGACCCCGCCGTCTCCGGCGATGCCGCGCATCGCGGGCAGGGCATTTTGAGCAAGGTCGTGGATGTCGGCGAAGCCGAACTCCCTGACCTCCCAGTCGTCGCTCCAGAATGCGATCTTGTCGGTCGCGGCGGCGGCGCCCGGAGGTGGCAAAATCTGAAGGCTTTCGGCCAGCCGGGTCTGCGCCCAGTAGTTGTCGACGCAGTTCTGAAGAAGCGAGGCCACTGCATCGTACCACGGGTCGCCCGGCTCCGGCGGGGCCCCAAGCCGGACGATGGCGAACGGATAACGGCGGCCGACGCGATCCTCGCTCATGCGCCAGACGCCGGCACAGGGCTGGTCGCCGAAAATGCCGCCCTTGACGATGAAGCGCCAGACACGCGAATCCAATTCCCCCTCGTCTGGCCTCTCGCGCAGTTCCATCGACATCCACCGGTCCCAGCGGTCGATGAACGCTCGCGGCAAGTTCGCGGCGACAAAATCTCCGGTCGCCGGAATCTTGCCGAAGAAGCCGGTGCTCATATCTGCGGCGGACATGAGAATTTCTTGAACATTTGCAGGTTGTAAGGGTTTTCGACGCTGGCGGCCTTGAGCTCGAAATCGGCGTACATGCCTTTCGTGCCCAGCCGCAGGCTGTAGACATCGGACAGCGAGGTTCCAGTGAATCGGCCGCTGCGCAGCATCCTCAGCCACGCCCAGCTGCCGGTCTCGTTGAGCATGATTTCGGGCGAACCATCGATGGGCTGGAAGGCGAGCGAGATGACCCCGGTGCCGTCCTTGCCGGGCCAGGTCATCGGTTGCGGCCGCGTCGCGTTGTTGAAGTAGACGAGGGTCTGGCCATCGAGATTGAGCGTTACGCGCGTGACGTTCGGAGACAGGTCCTTGGGTTCCAGCGTGAAGCTCATCACCGGTCCTGTACCGCCGGGAAAGAGATCGTCGCGTATCCGCCTGGCCTGCTCGAAAGCCGCCAGCGCCGAAGGGTCGAGGCCGAAATCGGCACGCCATTTCCACGGCTGGCTGGCGGTGTCGACATAGCTGATCAAATGGTCGTTGGTGAACGCGTCGATCAGGCCCGCCGGTCCGAACAGGCGGGCGAAGTCGCGGACATTGACGTCCACCGCGCTTTCGGGACTGAACGGATAGCGGTCGTTGAGCGCCGCCTGGCAGAAGGGCAGGATGTCGGCGCGCCAGATGGCGTTGAGCTCCGAGGTGACCGCCTTTTGCGTCAACCCGCTGGTGTCGCCGGCGACACCGCCGAGCCAGTCGTCGACCGGGTCGGGCAGGATTTGCGCTTGCCTTGCGACCGCCCCCGTCAGTTCGGCGAGGCCGCCTTGCTTCTTGATGGCATCCTGGGGATCGGGATTGGCCGTGACCGTCTGCAAAACGTTGGACAGCGCCGTCAAAGCCACCACCGCGGCGTCGAGTGCTGGCGGCTGGCCGTCGACCTCGGCAATAGCACCTTTGAGCGGCTTGAAGTGTTCGGCCACCAGGTTGCCGGTAAGATCCACCTCGTCAGCTGAGCCCGCGCGTGGAAGCAGCTTTGCCCCCGTTTTGACGATCTTGCCGAGCTTGCCGAGTTTGCCGAGCAGTTTCGAGCCGCCCTTGGCCGCCGCCTTGTCGTCGGCCGGCGCTTCATCGGACCGGGTAAGCTCGGTCTCCTGAACGACCGCCGTGAGCAGGCGTTTCAGCGCTGAATCGGCGCTGGAAAGATCCTTCAGATTCTCACTGGCGACATTGAGGTCGCTCAACGGCGCCAGCCTCATATCGCGCAGGAAGCTGTCCCACTGTGCGATATAGTCGTCGTAGTAGAGCTTCAGGATGTCCTCGGACAGCGCCGACACGGACGTTTCGGAGTTCTCGGAGCAGCCCCCGGCGAAGACCGCCCGATCCAGCGCCGCTTGTGCTGCCACATCCTCGATCCGGTCGAGAACGGCGTCATGGAAGCCTGCATAGGTGAATGCTCCCGAAATGCCGACGCGAAGCGTCTTGCCGGAGCGACGCGCAAAAACCTTGGCGCCGTTGGGACCGGCGAAATTCGCCGGAATCCATTCTTTGAGCCCGGCCACTACCGGATCGGCCAGCAATTGCTTGTAGGCACGCGCCGGCAATGAAATCGTGCATACCGTTTTCAGCGCTTCGGCAACCAGCGCCTGGTCGGGCTCGATATAGCTTTCGTCGACCGTCATCCGGCGGATGGCCGCAAGCTGATGCTCTTCGGCATCGGCGGTTGGAAATGGTGCTGCGGCCGCGAATTCGGGAAGGCTGTTGACCCACCAGTTCTGGGTGTAGTCGGGATCCATCTGCGACAGACCCGTCATCATACGATAGGTCTTGAGAGCGCCGAGCATGAAATCCGGATCGCGGATCTGCCGCCACATGGTGGCCTCGAGAAGGGCCACCATGTGCGGCTCAAGCACGTTGCGCAAGGCGTGATCGTAGGTGTCGGTCTGAGCCCGCACCAGTTCCGCCGAGGCCGATGGCCCTAGCAGATCCTGGACAGCGGCCGGCGGTGCTGTCCGGGCATTTGAGACCGCGTCCATTGCCTCGAGCGCGCCGTCGATGGCAGGCTGCTGCACCGATGCCGGGTTTGCGGCAGCCGAGGTCAACGGCGTCTGCAGCGCTTCGAACTGGCTTGCCTGGGCCGAGATCGCATTGCGGTTGTCGTAGTAGGACCAGGCAAACACCGCACTGGCCAGCAAGCCCGCTGTGGCACAGGCAGCCGCCGCGCCCCGCCAGATCCAGGCGCGGCGGCGTTGCGCCAGCGGGTCGAACGTACCCAGGCCTGCTTCCTTGAAGATGACTTCGGTGAGCAGGTTCTTCAGGAAGAAGCTGCGTTTCTCGACCCTTGGTGCGGGCAGGACCCGCCGTGGCGGAAGACCGAAAGACGACGACAGCGCCGCGGTCAGTCGGTCGATAGGCGCCCCTTCCTGAGTCGCCGACGTCAGGTAGAGGCCGCGCAGCCATGCAGCCTCTTCATACCGGCTTTCGCCGAACATCGCCTCGACCAGCACCTGGATCGGTTCGGACAGGCTTGCGAGTTGGGCAGGAAACCGGAAGATCTCTGCACGGGCGGCGAGTTTTTCCTCATCCTCCAGGCGCGGCACCAGCCGCCGCTCCAGCTCCGTCGCCAGCGTCGAAATTTCGCGTTCGATGGTCTTGGCATCCACGCGCGCATCCAGCGCGAAGGTCGTTCCCCACACCTGCTCGCGCGAGGCGGTGGACAGACCGCCGAAGAAGGCTTCGAAACCCTTGATCAGATCGGCCTTGGTCAGCATCAGATAGACCGGAAGGCGGATTTCGAGCCGGTCGTTGAGCTCGGCCAACCGGCGGCGGATCTTGCGGCCGTGCGCCTTGATGGCTTCGTCGCCCTCCGAAAGCACGTCGATCGAAAGCGCCACGATGACGCCGTTGAGCGCGCGGCGGCCGCGATGCTTCTTCAAAAGGTCGAGGAAGCCCAGCCATTCCGCCGCGTCCACATCGGGCTGGCTCTCCTGCTGCACATAGCGGCCGGCGGTATCGATCAGAACCGCGTTTTCGGAAAAGAACCAGTCGCAGTTGCGGGTGCCGCCGACCCCTTGCAGGTCGTCGGTGAGGTCGATCGGAAAATTCAGTCCGGACTGCCGCAGAGCCGTGGTCTTGCCGGTGGCCGGCGGCCCGACGATCACATACCACGGCATGTCGCGCAGAAACTTGCGGCCGCCCAGCTTGCGGCGCTTCAGTTCGGCCATCACCTCGGCGAACTTGGCACCCACGGCAGCGACGTTCTCTTCGCCGGGGCTCAGCGGCTTTTCCACCGCGGGCGCGGCAATGTCGGCGACGAACAGGCGGTTGGCGCGGATCGCCCGGCGCTGGGCGACGATCAGCCAGATCAGCCAGAAGATGACCAGCAGCGCGATGATGACGATGCGCACATTTTCAGAGGCGAACGGTTCGTAGGCACCGACCCTGACGATCGGACCGAACACCCAGATGACCAGGGAAAGCAGCGTGATGCCGATCAGCGTCCACAGCCAGCGCGATGTCAGAACCGCCCAGAGGAAGCGCAGGATGAACATCTCACAGCCTCTTTTCGACAAGCACCTCGGCGCGGCGGTTCAAGGCTCGCCCCTGGCGCGTGCTGTCGCTGGCCACTGGATCGGTGGCCGCGCGGCCCTCGGAATGGACGCGGTCCCGTGGCACTCCGTTCTGGACCAGCATGTCGGCAATCGTCTGGGCGCGAGCCTCGGACAGCCGCTGGTTGGTCGACAGCGGATTGGTCTTTTGCAGAGGAACGCCGTCCGTATGACCGATCACCGTGATGTTTCCGATCAGCTCCTGATTGGCGAGGATCACCTTGGCGATCGAACCGATCAGAGGCTCGAAGCCTTCGGTCAGTTGTGGCCGCGACGACTGGAACAGTTCGGGGTTGGAGGCCTGGATGATCAGCTTGGCCAGCGAGACGCTCTCGGTGCCGCTGAGGGCGGATCTGAGGTCGGCCGGTGCACCGGCCTGAAATTCCGGCAACAGCGCAAAATCCACTTTCTCCGGCGGCGGGGCCTCGACCTTGGGCGACGTACGGCTGATGTCGCCGCGTGCAGGCGGCGGCAAGGTGCGCATAAGTGCGGAAAGCTCGACCGCCTGGCTGCTCAGTCCCATCGAGAGCCCGATATGGATCGCTGTGGAAACAACCGCCGCACCGAGCGCCATGACCCAGATCGGAACGATGAAGCGCTGCGGCTCGTCGGATGCGATCACGCCCTTCCAGTTTGGCGACAGTGGCGCGCCTTCAGCGTCGGCATCGCGCAGGAAGCGTGCCGCCGCCACGCGAACGGCATTGAGCGAACGGTCGCCTGATCGCCCAGGCACGCGATATTTGCCGCGGAAACCGAGCGCCATGCAATCATACTGCAGTTCCAGCAATTCGCGATCGCGGTTGGGATGGCGTTCCAGTTCGTCGAGACGCGTGAAGAACTGCGTGCCGGCATCGACATCGCCACGCAGCATGACCACAAGCGGCTGCCGAGGCCAGGCGCTGGCCCCACCCCAGGGCGTGTTCAGAGCCAGATCATCGAGCAACGCCGCCACGATCCAGGCTGCCTGGTCGGCCCTCTCCATCGAGGATCCCGTCGACATTGCCATGTCGCGTGCCCGAACCAGTTCTTCGAGCAATCGGGTGCGCAACGTTTCCGGATTCTCCGGCGGCAGCGCACTCTCGAGCTCGGGAGCGAACTCGAGCAAGGGTGCGAATGCGTTGACAAGCGCGTTCGGGTGGGTCCGAGACCGCTTTACCACCGCCCCCGGCAACAGCGGCGCCATCGGTCGCGGCATCGGCGCGCCGGTCAGTCGTATGCGGGTGCGTTCGCGATCATCCGACAGTCCGAACGGATCATCGCGGCTCATGATCTCACCTGTTCACCGAATAGCAGTCCACCTGCGGCTCGCTTGGCAACACGCCCGAAACGCCGATGACAAAGCCGGGAGCATCGAGCAGCGAGGCCCAATGCTCGCTTTTCTGGTCCAGCTCGAGGCACAGCCGATCGCCATCGTAGGGGATCTCGCGCGGCTGGGAATGAAGCGGTTTCAGCGGAATGCCGGGCAATCGCGATTTCCACAGGCCCTCGAACTGGTCGGCCGAGCCGACAGTCGCCTGATTGACGAATATCTTGCGCAGCGCGTCCTCCGACAGCTCCGAACCGACCCGGATGACGATCCGGCTGGCCACCAGCAGCTTCGGGTTGTCGATGCGGATTTTCCAGACATTGGTCGAATGCCGCATGACAGGCAGCGCACGCGATTTAGGCTCGATGTAACGCAGGCTGAGGATGAGCGAGCGCAGCGCATCCGCCAGCGCCGAATAGGCGGGGCCTGGCGCCATGTGATCGTAAGCGGGTAATTCGCCCAGGCGCCGCGCGCTCGATCCGTAGGTCGCCATCGAACCAGCGAGCCCGGCAAGTTCCAGGTAAAGCTCGGCCGGATGGAAGACATCCTGCGCCAGCATGTGGGCGAGCCGCGGACGCGCCGCATTGGCGAGATTGAGCATCAGCAGATCTTCGACGCTGCGCCCAGGCCCGCCCATGACCATCTTGCCATGCGCCTCGGCGATCTGCTCGAGGCCTGTGACAACTTCCAGAAGCAATTGCCGATACCAGGCCACCGCGCCGGTAATCAGTGTCGGCGGCAGGAAGGTCTCGTCCAGAGAGACGCCACCATCGGCTCGAACCCCCTTGAGGTCGGCTATCGGCAAGGCTGTGTAGCCACCGACCGACTTGCCGGGTGCAAGCAGCAGCGCCTGCGGACGGGCGATCTCGATTTCTTCAGGATCTGAACCGCCCTGGACGGCGTCACGCACCGAAACGACCCGCCCGTGATAGCGTGCTCCCGAGGCGGCTGCGTGTGCCGGATCGAAGCCGACACCTCCCGGAGGCTCCAGAGGCAAGGCCACCAGCACCGGCCCGGCGCTCGTGTCCGGGGTGACCGGCAATGGTCGCGGCGCGTCCATCATGTCTGGAATGGAGAAAGGTGTTCCGTCCGGAAAGATGCCCCGTGCGGACAGGATCGAGATCTGGCCGGCCTCCAGCAATGCCTGATCCAGCGTCAGCTGCTGGAAGCCGAACGTATGCAACTGCCCGGCCTGCAACGCGCCGCGCACCGTCGCCTCGAAAAAGCGATCCTGCTGCTGGAAATGCTGGGTCCGGAGAAACAGACCTTCGGACCACAGCACCCTGTTTGCATCGCTCATGCCGCTACTCTCTGCATCGAGCTCCCCTTGCCCTGGCCGTTAGGCGGAAATGCCGCCGCTGCCAAGCGAGACGTTGACCGTAAATTGTGATCCCGCCGACACTGACTTGGTCGTCCGCCAGTTCCGGCCGCCGGGCTCGCGGATCAGTGCAACGAAGCCCAGCGCCGTCGCGTCCGGCTCGACCGTGATGGTCTTGGACGCGGTCTTTCCCGGCCCGACGGCTATCTGGTCGGATCCGATGAGGTCGCCTGCGAGTGCCGAACCGGCATCCCCCTGCAAGGCAAAGTAGTCGGCGGAATTGAATTTGCCGGTGCTGCGCAGCCGCATGACGAGGACCGTCACCGGCCGGTCGCCGCCGCCCGGTCCCGGGTTCATACCGGCCCCGCCGGTCAGTTTGACGGTGATCACCGATGGTTTCGGCGGCCCGCTCTGGCAAGCCGTAAGCAGCCCGGTTGCGCCCAAGGCGACAATGAATTCGCGTCGATCGATCATGTCTCACTCCTCCTCATATGCATCCCGAAAATCAGCGCCGATTTCGCCCAGAAAGCTTTTTTCCGCGCTCTCGGCGATTTCACGGTGGCGTTTCTGGTAAAGCTCCCACAGCTTGGCGCTGCGTCCGCCCGAAAGCAGCGTGCCGATCGCGGAATTCGATTTCAGCTCTTCCTCGATCGCTGTCGGGTCAAAACGGTCAATCATCCGCCGCAAGGCGCCCTGTACGCCGCGCCAGGCGCGCACGTGATGTTGGGCGAGGTCGCGAACCGCGTCGGCGATTGCCGCTTCGCCGGCGAGAAATCCAGGGCTGCGCTCGGCGAGAAGCGTGACGATGGCGTCGTCGACCGTCGGCAGAAACTTGAGCGGATTGACTTCGGAAGCCCCAACCATGGTCTGGGCGACGCGAGCGTTTCCCTTTTCCTCGGCCCGTTTGCGCAGAAGCTGCATCAGGCCTTCCATCATCAACCGATATTCGCGGCCAAACTTCTCCATTTCCGCAATGCTGTCGCGCTCGGGGAAATCGGCTTCCTCGACACCCATGCCATGCAGGAATGCGGAGCGGAGCGCCATGTCCCCCAGTTGCGGCGCTGCCGGCAGGCGGGCGGGTTTGGCAGCAGCACCTGCCCGCGCCGGAGGCGGGACGTCAGCCGCTTGCGCGGGCAAATCCCAGGGATTGGCGGATTGTGGTCGTTGGGCGATGCGCTCGCGCTGCCCGGCCGAGCCGGTGCCGTTTGCCGAACCGGGCGCCGCGGCCGATCCGAAACCAAAATCATCCTTGAAATCGGACGGCTTTCCATGAGCGGGCTCGGCTCCCCGGCTGGGAGACGGCACGGGGTCGAGGCCGAAGGGGTCCGCCTGGTTCGCCGCGCCGCCCGGTTCGCGGTAAGAGGCGGCATTTTTCGACACAGGCGTTGAAACCGGATCGAGGCTGAACGGGTCATCGAAACCAGGCGAACTGCGCTGGCCGGAGGTGGCACGCTCGAACGCGCCTGGAACCGGCCGTTCGAACGGGTCCGGCAAATCCGCCGGACGTGGCCGTCGCGGCTCTTCTTCGACCGTGGCGGAAAAGAAGTCGTCGTGGCCGATGCTCACCGGCGCCCGGGATGCCGGCGGCAGGCGTTCCGGAGCCGGCTGGCCGGCTGTGGGTGCTTGGGCGGTTGGCGTCTGCAGATCGACATAGACGACGTAGTCGCCCAGTCTTAGCCGCATACCGCTTTGAAGACGCGTCGACTTGCCGGCGCCGAGCGGGCTGTCAGAATCGTTTATGAACAATCCGCTGCTTGACGTATCGGTGACGAAATATCCATCTCGCCCGCCCGAGATCCTGCAATGAGCTCGCGAAACGAACATGTCGGGATCGTCGATCTGCCAGCCTGCGTCCGCGCTGCGGCCGATCACCAGGTCGCCTTCGTCCAGCCGGGTGTGCCGTACGGCCTGGGTGCGTGGCCCTTGCTCCAGCGTCAGCAGCAGGCTCATGTCGCGACCCCCGCCATTTCCGGCTGCCATCCGACGATTGTGCGCAGCCGCAGATCGTCAGCATCGCCCCTTTCAACAGGCCGCGCAAGCCAGGCAGTTCGGCCGAGCAGTACCGCTCCGAGACGGGGCGGCGGCACGGCTTCCCGCGCAAGCACGATGCGCAGATCGACGTCGAGCGATTCCCCGACCATGTCGCGAACGGCTTGCTTGAACAGTTTGAACCGCTGGCCACCGGGCAGGAACGCCTTGAAGTCCTCGTACCCCAGCGGGCCGACACGGAGCTCGATTCGGCTTTGGCGGTTGAAAACGCGCGGGCCGATTGTCGCTCCTCGGCCAAGCCCTGCATAGGCTTTTGCAAGACGGGTCTGGAGCCCGGTTGGGATGATTATCCAGGCGGCGATGAACTCCTTAATCTGAACCGGCACCTTGAACGCTTCCGCCAGGAACAGCGTCAGCCGTTCCGGGCCGTCGACCTGGCTGGCGAGCGAAGCCGCCTGGCGAAGCTTCACCGTATCGAGATCGGTGTTCTGGGTGCCCGGAAGTCCTATTCCCGCCATGGCTTCGAGCATGGCGCGAACGCGCCCGCCGACCGCGCGTTCGACCTGTACGGCCGGATGCGCATCCGCCCATGCCCGATAATACAGGGCGATCATGCGGTGCTGAAGAATGTTGACGAAGTCCACGAATGTCGTGTCGCTGGTTTGCTGGGCATCGGCGCCGGTGAACCAGCGCTGCGACAGACGATCGAGCACCCAGCGTGTCAGATGCAGCGGCAGCGGACCTTCGGGTCCCATCAGGCCGAGATTTGCGACGGTGACCCTGGCCGGAGCCTTGTCCTTCGCGTCGTGGAATTCAACCACGTCCCTGGCCGAAAAGCTAAGACGCACATGCTGTCCGAGCCTTGCAGGCTCGCGCTCTGGCGAGCCGGAATAGCCGAACAGCCCGCCCCTCCGTTCGAGTCGGCGCAACAGTTCGAAGAAGTCGAACGTCCCGGACAGCGCCTCGGCATGGTTCGGGTCGACTGTGTCTAGATCAGGTAGCGATTGCCGGGCGTCATCGGCCATGGCACATCCTCCTGCTTCTGCAGCAGCCGCGTACGGGTTCGCACGAAGCCGTTTATCCCGGCATGCCGGGCAAACAGCCGTGCCAGCAGGGCCGAAAGCAGCAATGTGCTTTGCCCTGCCAGGACCAACTGGTCGACATGCAATGTTACTTCCGTGCCACGTCCAAAGCACATCGGGCCGTCGATCTGCAGCCGTTCGATGACCGACCGCGAGTCGATGCGAACGATCGAATGCACGTTGCGGGCAAGGCTCGGATCTCCCCGGTCGGCGTAAAGATCAAGCAGCGCATGCAGCGGATCGACGCCGCGGCCTTCCTTGGCAAGGCTGAGAAAATTGAGCGCCAGTTGCGCCACCAGCCGCCAGGCGAGATTGTCGGCGCGCGATTCGCCCGCCGCGCCCGAAGGCAGCGCCGCGGGGATGGCCGGGCGAGGCGGACGCAACGCGCCGAGAAGCCGCACCGTTTCGACCGGGTCGCCGGCCTCCAGCGTCAAAGTGGGATTGTCATCGAGGATCGGCAGATCGCGGTTGGTGCAAAGCGCCACGATGTCGACACGCTTCAGCGACCGGTTCGCCTGGCTTTCCACCGGGCGTGAAATTGCCAGGAAAACATCGTCCCCTGCGTAGGAGGTGCGGGTCAGCCCGTCGCGCCGCTCGTCTTCCGTCGCGCGACGAGGACGCCGCTCGGTCGAGTAGACCCAGCCACTGCCACGATTCTGACCCAGGCTGAAGAGCTCCGGAATTTCGGCATCGCTGCCCCCGGTGTCGGCGTCCTCCACGCGGATGACCCGATAGATTTCGAAGTCACGCGCCCGCGTTCGGTCGGCATGCAGCACCTGGCGCGTCCTGCGCGGATCAAGCTCGATGACGTTGCACTCACGCTCGAAGAGATTGATGATCGGCGTTGCGAAAAGTTCGAAATCGGCCGGGGTCAAGTCGGCAAGCTCGGGCACTGGACGCCTGAACATGAAGATGATCTCGAGCCCGGCGGCGCATCGGCGCACGACGGGCTGCAGTCCGGAAACCCGCGCATAGTGAAAGCGCTCGGGCATCATGAAATATTCGCGCAGCAGACGGTACCCCTCGAATGTCGGACGGGTCCGAGGCATCAGGGCTTCGTCGTCGCTGATGCCGATCATTTCGGGTTCCGGCAAGGGCGATACGGGGTTGGTCTTGCCTTCCGCGCGTGCGCCAACGGCCGAACAAGCGCCAAAAATCGCGTCGAGAATCAAGGGTGCCTTGGTGCGCCCGGAAAAATAGAGATCAAGCTTGTCGAGCGACAATTCGTCGAGCCTGCCTTTTCCGGTTCGGGCCAGCACGATGCGGAGCGCCGCCTCGCCGGCCACACCGCCGATCGGCCCTATGCCGGCCGCCGCCAGCGCGCTGCGATCTTGAAAATAGCTTACCGAAGTCACCCCTATCGGCCACAGCGTGACGTCCTGGGCGGTGGTGAAGGTGCAGCGCGTCGAAAGGCCGGGCTGCAGGCCGGAAACCAGCCGGGTGTTGCGCTTGACGACATGGCCGGCAACCATCGTCTGGACCTGCTGGCCGGGTTTCAGCACCACCATAGCCGTTGCCGGCGCCGGCGTGACCAGATCGGGATAGAGGACATCCAGCACGCTGCGTGAAAACCGCGAGCGCTCGGCATCGACTTTCAGCCGGGTGCGCGCCGCGAGAAAAGCGACGCCGTCAAGCAACCGCTCGACATACGGATCCGGACACGGCACCGTGTCGAGGGAGAGATTGCGCGCCACCGCCGGATGCAGGTCGGCAAATTCCGCCGCCAGCGCACGGATATGGGTCAGTTCCTCCTCGTAATATTCCACGAAGACCCGATCCATCTCAGGCCTCCCTAAATTCGGTCCGCGCCAAGCCGTTGTCGAGATTGATCGTGGTGCGCAGACGCATGCGTTCCGGCGTCGGCGTCATGATCAGCACCGCGTCAATCTCGATCTTCAAACCCACGCTCTTGTCGCCAAGCGTCACCGTGACCTTCGTCGTACTTTCCTTGAGGCGTGGCTCGAAGGTAGCAAGCACCGAGCGGATCTCGCGGGCGAGCGCCTCGCGATCAAAATCGCGGGAGGAACGGCCCGAAAAGGAGGGCACGCCGTAGTTGATCACGCTTCGGCGCACCTCCGGGAAATCGGCGAGCGACGGCGGGTTGTCCGCTGCCTGCTCGCTTTCGAGATCGGAAAGAAGCGGAACAGCCTCGAAACGCTCGGTGTTGAACAGGGCCTCGATATCGCGCCGCACGGCCTCCCGGAGCACGCGGGCCGACACGACCACGCCGCGGCTTTCCATCTCCACGCGATGCTGGATCTGAAAGGCCAGGCGGTGCAGGCGCCGCTTCTGATCGGCCGTCAGCTCCGCATCGGCATCGATGAGCCGCGCGCTGCCCGCAACCAGACCCTCCAGCCGGTCGGCGCCGAGTTCGTCCTGCAAGGCCTGGCGCAGCCCGTCTATCTCGGAGGTCATGCCCGGCAGGTCGTTTACGAGGCGGTCCCAGAGAGAGGGCTGGACCGCTTCGCGTTTTGCTCGCGAACCAGCGGTGACCTGCAGCTTGTCCGCGTCGGGCCGCCGGCCCTCACTTGCCGACATAGACATCCATTTCGATTTCGTCATTGCCGTCATAGACGAACTTGATCTTCTTGTAGGCGAAGCTGACCTCTTCCTCGATCAGGTCTTCCTCATCCTCCGCCTGCGACAGGTCGTATTCCATGATCGAGGCGTCGGTGAGGGTGACGACCAGGTAATCATTCGTCTCGCCATCGATGGTCCGGCGAGCCGAGAACACCACTTCGTCCAGCGCCTTGTTCTCGAACAGTGCTTTCTTCAGATAGGGCGAGGACTTGTCGTAGTGCTTGGTGAACTTGATCATTCCCAAGGAGACACGGCCGCGGCGCGAGAGCGAATTCGGATCGTATGGCGCGACTATCTTGTAATCGACCCCATGGATTTCGATTTCGTCCTCGTGGCCGTCACGAACGCTTGGGCCTTTGATATCCGGAACTTTTAGAAAGCCATCAATCTTCGTACCTGTGGGCATTGTCTTTCTCCACCGCTTTCAAAAAACCAAGATGGTGTTGCTGCAATTCAAGTCTTCACGGACGGTAGTTCCGAGACCAGTCGGAGCGAGGCATTGATGCCCTCGAGCTGGTAATGCGGACGCAAATAGAAGCGGGCGTTGTAATAGCCCGGCCGCCCCTCAACGCTGTCCACCTGAACCTCGGCCGCGGCAAGCGGGCGCTTGGCGCGCGCCTTGTCGTCGGCGAAGGCCGGGTTGGCCAGCACATATCGGTTGATCCATTCGGTCAGCCAGATCTGCATGTCGGAGCGCTCTTTGAACGAGCCGACCTTGTCGCGCGCAATGGCCTTGAGGTAATGCGCAAAGCGCGAGACCGGGAAGAGATAGGGCAGGTTGGCACTCAGCCGCTCATTGGACTGCGCGTCGGGGTCGACCAGCCGCCCCGCCCGCGTCTCGTCGTCCTGCAGTGAGTGTGCGCCGATGAAGGCCGCGAGATCGGTGTTCTTTCGATGCAGGATCGGCATCAGGCCTAGCTTGGCCAGTTCCGCTTCGCGCCGGTCGTCGATGGCGACTTCGGTCGGACATTTCATCGCGATCGATCCGTCATCGGTCGGGAAGCTGTGCACCGGCAGGTTAAGCACCGTGCCGCCATTCTCGACGCCGCGGATCTGCGTGCCCCAGCCATAGAGCTTGTGGCTGCGGTTTATGTTCACGCCCATAGGGAAGGCGGCGTTCATCCAGACATATTTGTTGTGATCGCCCTGCACCTCTTCCTCGAAGGTGAAGCCCTTCACCGGAACGGTATCCGTGCCGTATGGCAGCCGCGCCAGAACACGCGGCATGGTCAGGCCGATATAGCGAGCGTCCTCGCTCTCGCGCAACGACTGCCACGAGGCATAGGCCGGGTTGGAGACGATCTGCTGGAGATCTTGCGGGTTCGGCAATTCCTGCCAGCTGTCCATGCGGAACAGGCGCGGCGAGGCGGCTGCGATAAACGGCGTGTGTGCTGAAGCACAGATGCCGGAGATGTTACGCAACAAACCGACGTCGCGCGGGTGGTTCGAGAATTCGTAGGCGCCAATCACACAGCCGATCGGCTCGCCGCCAAGCATCGAATACTCGTCCGTATAGACTTTCTTGAAGATCGGGCTCTGATCCCACATCTGGCCTTCATAGTCTTCGAGCGTGTCGGCCAGTTGCTCCTTGGAGATGTTCATCACCCGGATCTTCAGCTTCTGATCCGTCTCGGTGTTGTTGATGAGATACCAGAGGCCGCGCCATGTGCCTTCCATCTCACGCACTTCGGGCGCGTGCAGGATCTCGTTGACCTGTGTCGTCAGCATCTTGTCGATGCCCGCGATCAGCGACTTGATCGACTTGATCGCATTGGAGGAGATGGTGGTGGTCTCGGAACGGGACTGCGCCGCGAGTGCGAGATTGCGCACGAGTTGCTGCAGTTTCTCGCTGTCGTCCTTCTTGACCTTGAAATCCTTCTCGAGAAGCCCGCTGAATTCTCCAAGATCTATGGCTTCCGCCTCGGCGGCGACGGCGGCGGTCTTTTGCTGTTCGGCCATGATTTACTCCCCAACCTTGTCGTCGTCGGCCAGCGCCTGGCTGGCGATCTTGCCAAGAAGTGGTTCGTTGTTCAGAAGTTGCGCGATGCGTTTTTCGGCGTCGACGCGGCCATCCATGAAGCCAAGCAGCTCCTCGAGCTGGCGCCGCATCTTGAGGATCTCGGCCAGTTGCGGAACTTGCTCGGCAATCTTGTCCGGGGCGAAATCGCCCATTCTGGAAAATGTAAGGTCGAGCGCCAGTTCCTCGTCCCGCTCGGCGCCCTCAACCTGAGGCAGCGTATTCTTCACGCGGGCTTTCACTCGTGGTCCGAGCGCCTCCATGAATTTGGGGAAGCGGTTTGCGTCGGTCTCGACAAAGGAACGGTCCAGCACCGACTTTGACGCTTCCTTGGTCTGCGAAGCACCGGAAAGGTCGGCCATCACGCCCATGACAAACGGCAATTCGATCGTCGTCGGGCTACCGTAGGTTTCCACGTCGTAGGCGATCTGCACCCGCGGTGCGCGATTTCGTTCGATAACCTTCGCTTTGCTTTCGGCTGGCATGTGCTGTTACCTTTCATCCTTCTGAGCCGTCTTCTTGACATCGGGAACGCCGGCAAGGAGCCGGAATTCCTTCAGCCCCGACGGCGCGAGATCTTCCATCAGTTCAACGAAATCCATATGCACCATCCGGCGCACGCGCCGCGCTAGGTGCGGAATCGGGCTCGACGGTTCAGTGCGGTCATAAAAGGCGACGACGAGGTCGAGGCATTTCACCACGTCGTCGCGCGAGGAAATCCGGTTGGGAAGCCCCGTGCTCGAGTCCGCGTAGCTTGCCGCACTTGCCATAGTATCGGCTCCATGACCGTTTCGAGCAGGCGTTGCCGGTTCTGCCGGCGTGGGCGGCTTGGCCGCGCCATTCGCCAAGGCGCCGGCTGCCGAATTCCGTTCGAGGGTCGTCAGCAGACGCTGCAGAAACCGCTTCAATTCCGGAACAGGAGCGCCGCCGCCCTCGAGACGGGCGTTGAGAGCGGTCTCGACCGCATCAAGGGCTGCGATCGCTGCCCGGGCGTCGGCGACGAGCAAGACCATTTCTGCGTTGGCTTGATCCATCTGTGCCGCACATCCAGCACGCACCCGGTTCAACAATTGTCCGTGCGCACTGACCAGTGCGGCCTTTTCTGCCGCGTTCAATCCCGAGGCGGCTTCCTGGAGCATGACACGGTCGTCGAGCGCACACCTTTCCAGATCCTTGCCCTGGATCGGGCCGATCGCACGTGGCGCAAAGAACGTCATTTGCCGCAGGTTCGCCAACAACCCCTCCTGACCATTCTGGAGGTCGAGCAGCGCGTTGATACGGCGCAAGGCGGCATCGCGTGGCAAAGCGTTGGGCCGCAGTGCCGGATGCATTGTTTCCCAATGCTGATCGAAGGTCTGCGCAATAAGGGCCAGCCCCTGCGCGAGCCCGGCCAGTCCTTCTTCATTGGCCAGCGCGCGCGTGACGACGACGAGCAGGCGCAGGTCCCGGCCATGCGCACGCAATTCCTCCGCCTTGGCGAGCACCGCGGGCCAGTCGACCGGAATGGTGCTTTGCGAGGCGGGTTTGTTCTGGCCGTCGTGGACGACCTTGATCTCGGGTTCCGTCAGGCGCTCCAGCTCATGAAAAGCCGGGTCGTTGCGCAAATCCTCCCCTGACGGATTTTCACCGTCGAGCGGAGCAAGCCAGAGTGCGACATCAATCACACCAACCCCCAGCGATCGGCCCTCAAACCGTACGTGACCCTACGGTATCACACGGTTGCACTTTACCACAATTCAAGCACTGCTCAAAAAATTAACGAAAGCTGACCAAGCCGCGTCTTGGGTGCTGGAACCCTTGACCAGATTGCTGACCCTGTATGTGAAATGCATTACACCGAGGCGGACAATTGCGTGGTTGTTTGCATCTGATGGCGCGGCACTCTCCACAAGTGGAAGGGGCGCTGTTCATCACGCTTTGTCAAGTGACGGCTTATGTGGCAGGTTATCGACTGGCAGATTGCAGGAGCACGTTCGATGGAACAGCGCCGGTCATCGCAGACCTTCAAACGCAAGGAACTGGTCGGCAAGCTCAATCCTGTCGGTGTGCGCGCCTTCAAGGCTGCGGCCGACACCGCCAAACTGCGCGGCAATCCTTACGTCGAGCTCGTCCACTTCATCGAGCAACTGGTACTTTCCGACCGTTCGGATATGCAAATGATAATCGCCGATGCGGGCCTTGATGCGAGCCGGCTCACGGCCGATATGACCCGCGCCGTCGACAAGCTGCCTTACGGCGCAACGTCGATCGAGGAATTTTCCGACCATATCTTCCATGCCATCCAGGAAGCCTGGAACCTAGCCACGCTGGAGTTCAGCGTCGAGGAAGTCCGCAGCGCCCACATTCTCCTTGCCTGCCTGAAGACGCCGGTCCTGGAAGGCCTGCTGTCGAAGATCAGCGGCGAGTTTGACAAGATCGACGCCGCCGCGGTCATCGCACGGTTCGCCGTTGTCATGGAGGGCTCGCTCGAAGCCGGCGCCTCGACCACGGTCTCCACCGCAGAGGCGCCGCGGCGGCCTCCGGGTGGGGATTCGGCGCTGGCGAAATACGCCACCGACCTGACCCAGCGCGCCCGCGACGGTAAGATAGATCCGGTTGTCGGCCGCGATCCAGAGATCAGGCAGATCGTCGATATCCTGATGCGACGCCGGCAAAACAACCCGATCTTGACCGGTGAGGCCGGGGTCGGCAAGACCGCGGTCGTCGAGGGCTTTGCCTTGCGTATCGCTGCGGACGACGTGCCGCCGACACTGCAAGGGGTCAGTGTGCGCATGCTCGATGTCGGATTGATGCAGGCGGGTGCAAGCGTAAAGGGGGAGTTCGAAAAGCGGCTGAAGGCAGTCATCGATGAGGTGCAGTCTTCCGAAACGCCGGTCATCCTGTTCATCGATGAGGCTCACACCTTGATTGGCGCTGGCGGCGCGGCTGGAACAGGCGACGCGGCCAATCTGCTGAAGCCGGCGCTGGCGCGCGGCGAACTGCGCACGATCGCGGCAACGACCTGGGCCGAGTACAAGCAGCATATCGAGAAGGATCCGGCGCTGACCCGCCGTTTCCAGGTAGTCAAGATCGACGAGCCGTCCGAGGCGGTGGCCGTTCTCATGTTGCGCGGTATCGCCGGCGTTCTTGAACAGCACCACAAGGTGCAGATATTGGATGAGGCGATCGAGGCGGCGGTTGGTCTCTCGCATCGCTATATCCCGGCGCGGCAACTGCCTGACAAGGCGGTGAGCCTTCTCGACACCGCTTGCGCCCGTGTCGCCATATCGCAGCACGCCACGCCGGCGGAGGTCGAGGACATCATGCGCCGACGCCAGGCGCTGGAGGTCGAGCGCGGCATCATCGGTCGCGAGGCCGCGATCGGCATCGAGGTGAGCGACCGGCAGGCACGGGTCGACACCGGGTTAGCCGAAACCGAAGTCATGCTCGCCGCCGCACAGGAGCGTTGGGACGGGGAAAAGGCACTCGTTGCCGAAATACTCGAACTGCGCGCCAGGCTGCGTGGCGAAGGTGTGCCGCTCGATGCGGTGGAGACGCCGGAGACCAATAGGGAAACAGCAGGCACGGACTCGGTTGAGACTCCGCTGCCCAAGGTCGAAACGCCCAAGACCAAAACGGCCAAAATCAATGTGGAGGCACCGGCGGCTGCCAATGCCCCTCCACCCGATCCGGCCGCCGATCTCACCCGGTTGCGCGAACTGATGGTCGAACTGGCCGAGGCGCAAGGCGAGACGCCGCTGATCCTGCCGTCGGTCGACCGCAACGCCGTGGCGGCGGTCGTTCAGGACTGGACCGGCATCCCGACGGGGCGGATGCTGTCGAGCCAGACCGAAAAAGCGCTGCGGCTGGCCAGCACTCTGTCCGAACGCGTGGTCGGCCAGGATCACGCCATGGAGATGATTGCCAAGCGTGTGCAGACCAGCCGCGCCGGGCTCGGCGCGCCGGAGAAGCCGGTGGGCGTGTTCCTGCTCTGCGGCCCCTCGGGCGTTGGCAAGACCGAAACCGCATTGGCCTTGGCCGAGACGCTCTACGGCGGCGAGCAGAACCTGATCTCGATCAACATGTCCGAGTTCCAGGAGGCGCACACGGTCTCTACCTTGAAGGGGGCGCCGCCCGGATATGTCGGCTACGGCAAGGGCGGCATCCTGACCGAGGCGGTCCGCCGCAAACCCTATTCGGTGATCCTGCTCGACGAGGTCGAGAAGGCGCATCCTGACGTGCACGAAATCTTCTTCCAGGTCTTCGACAAGGGGATGATGGACGACAGCGAGGGCCGGCGCATCGATTTCAAGAACACGCTGATCCTGCTCACCTCGAATGTCGGCTCCGAAGTCATCATGGATCGGACCAGGAATGGCACGCTGCGGGCAGGGCTCGACGATCTGGACACCGCGCTGCGCAGCCCGTTGCTGAAGGTCTTCCCTGCGGCCTTTCTTGGCCGGGTGGTGACCATTCCTTACTATCCGCTTTCGGGTTCGATGATCGAAGCGATCACCCGTCACCAGTTTGCCAGGATCGCTCGCCGGCTGCGTGCGACCAACGACGCAGAATTGGTGATCGGCGATGGCGTCATGGACCTAGTCAAGGCCCGCTGCACCGAGATCGAATCCGGCGGGCGGATGATCGATGCCATCCTGACAAACACGCTGCTGCCGGAATTGAGCCGCGGCGTGCTGAACCGCTCGCTCGAGGGCGAAAGGATGACAAGGGTAACCGTCGGCGCCTCCAAGGAGGGCTTCACCTATTCCTTCGAGTAAGGAAAGTTGATGACGGTTTGCTTCGGCTTCTTCGTGCATAGGCAAGCTGAGCCGACTAGCCTGGGAGCGGCCGGTGGCGGTGAATTCGTATGACGCAATCGGTTAGAAGAATGACGGTATTCTTTTACCTGCCACGACACCGGATCTGCGAGTGGCTTTAGTCAAACACGCTGCGGCCGCTGTGGGCGAAGGCATCCAAGGGTCGCGGAGAAGGTGCTACAGATTGTGATACCTATTGTGATACAAATCGGACGTTGGAGCAGAAAAAACATAATAAAAACAATAGCTTGATCCGGGGATAGGTCCCAGCCAAGGGTACCATAAATAGTCAGGTCATTTCAAAGACTTAAAGATTTCTGGCTTAGCCAAGCTGGCTTGAGTGTCAGTGCATTCTGTGGACGTGTACCATAGGGAGCTCGTCGAGCTATGCCTATGACGGTCGAACCTGCGACGTCGGCCGTCGTTTCGCTTGAGATCTTTGCGCAGCCAAAAATGCCGGCGTCCACAGGAGGCTAACGCTTGCGGAAACCGCAGGCCTGAGGCCGAGCGGCTATAGCCGGCAGGCCAAGTACCTTCTCGCCGGGAGCGGAATTGCTGGCCCGGTGGTGAGCGGATCTGGTTCTGACGCAAAAGCTGCGTTGCCCGCGGCCGGTGCCCCAATCCCTTTCTTGGCCAAGACGGATACTCCAGCGTTCAGCGGGCGTTGCGGCTCCATGCATACCGCCTCGTTTTCAGCAGCCCTGCATGAGGCGATCTCGAATCATCTCTGCAATCGGGATCGCCGAGGAGGCGGCGGGTGAAGGGGCGTTGCAGACGTGCAGCATGCGGTCCGTTTGTGCGAACAGGAAATCATGGATGAGGGCACTGTCTTTGCGCACGGCTTGCGCGCGGATGCCTGCTTCGTGCGGGAGCAGGTCGGCGAGGCCGAGGCTCGGACAGTATTTCCGGCCAACAGCATCAGGCTGCAGCCGGGATATGTCTCAACCAGCCGCATGGCCGTCGCCAGGCCGACGATGCCGCCGCCGATAACGCAATAGTGGGGCACGCTTGCACAGCCTTTGGCCGGCAGTTTCAAAACTCATTGTCCAGAGGGGCTTCCAGACCCGCGATCTGTCGCCGTCCTTGTCGGCAAGCAGTAGCTGACGATCAATCTCCTCGCGTGGTATCGACATTTCACGGCGGCCAGATATCGCTGCCCAGATCTCGCTGCCAGCGTGGACCGGATGTCGCCGCAGCATACCAAGAAGGACGGTGCTCTTTGACAATCTTC
The DNA here is from genome assembly GCF_040321775.1 of Mesorhizobium sp. M0243. Taxonomy (NCBI): domain Bacteria; kingdom Pseudomonadati; phylum Pseudomonadota; class Alphaproteobacteria; order Hyphomicrobiales; family Phyllobacteriaceae; genus Mesorhizobium; species Mesorhizobium sp. M0243. The sequence goes on from NZ_JAMYSF010000010.1 coordinate 71,997, forward strand.
CCCTTCACCGAAGCCACCCCGATCCAGTTCCAGCAGCCCCTGCCGAAGACTTCGGACGTCGTGATCATCGGCGGCGGGGTCATTGGCGTGAGCACGGCACTGTTCCTGGCGCGACGGAACGTCTCGGTGACGCTGCTGGAAAAGGGCCGCATCGCCGCCGAGCAATCCTCGCGCAATTGGGGCTGGATCCGGCAGCAGGGCCGCGATGCCGACGAACTGCCGATCGTCATCGAAGCGCAGCGCCTCTGGCGGCAACTGGCGCAGGAATGTGGCGAGGACATAGGACTGAAGCAGACGGGCGTTACCTATCTTGCGCGGACAGACAAGGAGATGGCCGGTTTCGCGAAGTTTCTCGAGATTGCCCAGGCTCATGGCGTCGACACGCGTCTCCTCGACCAAGGTGAGTTGGCAAGCCTGATCCCGGCCATGTCGCGACCGTTCAAAGGCGCAATGATCACCCCATCGGACATGCGGGCGGAACCTTGGGTCGCGGTGCCCGCGCTTGCTCGCCTGGCGGCCCGCGAAGGTGTGACGATCATCGAGAATTGCGCGGCACGTATGCTCGACATCTCCGTGGGACGCATCAGTGGCGTCTGGACCGAGAAAGGGCGCATCGCGACCTCGAGCGTCGTCGTCGCCAGCGGCGCGTGGACGTCGCTCTTTCTGCGCGCCCACGGCATCTCGATTCCGCAGCTCAGCGTCAGGGCGACCGTCGCCGCGACAGCCCCGATGCCGGAGATCCACGCCGGTGCCGCCGCGGACGAACGCATCGCTTTCCGGCGCAGGCAGGATGGCGGGTATACGCTCGCATCGGGAGGCAGCAGCCAACTCTACATAGGGCCGGACGCATTTCGCCATGCGGGCAAATATTTCAGCGCCCTGATGGCCAATCCCTTCGGCACGCGCTACCTGCCGGCCGCGCCGCGAGGATACCCGGATGGCTGGTCGACGCCGCGCAGATGGAACGCGGATGAAGAAAGCCCTTTCGAACGGATGCGGGTCCTCAATCCCGCTCCCGAGACAGTCGGCGCTCCGCGCCATCGACCGCGGGTTCAGGGAGCTTTTCCCTCAGTTCACGACTGTACCGCTCAAGGCGAGCTGGGCGGGCATGATCGATGCGATGCCTGATGTCGTGCCCATCGTCGATCGCGCCGCTGCGATCCCGGGTCTCGTTATAGCGACCGGGATGAGCGGCCACGGCTTCGGCATCGGACCCGGCATCGGCCGTGTGTTGTCCGACCTCGTCCAAGGCAACGAGACCGGGCACAACCTCTACAGGTTCCGTCAATCCCGTTTCAGCGACGGCAGTCCGATCCGATTGGGGCCATCGCTGTAAGCGTTCCTGCCGCCCGCCAGCCCATCCGCTCTGGCCTTGAAGGACCGGACGAGGATCTCAGGTGCCGCATGCCCGGGCGTAGGCCTCGATGCTCCGCCGGACGTGACCGATCGCGATCTCCTCGACGTCGCAGGCCCGGTCAGCCCATGTGACTGCAGAAGGCAGGTGCTGGAGAAACAGCGTCACCGGCACCTTGCGGCCGTTCAGCGTATCGAAGAGACGGTTGCAGGCGGCACGGGCTTGCGGGATCGCCCAATAATATCGGATGCGATCGGAATAGGAGTAGTGGCGCAGCGTCCGCTTGTCGGCATCGCTTCCATGATAGTGGCTTGCCCAATTCTTGGGGGTGCCTTGCATCAGCTCTTCCATTGCGTGGTAAAGCGGCCGCTCGCCATAGTCAGGCACCAGGTCGGAAGCGATCAGGTCGAGCGCGTACAGCGCCTCGCGCAGCTTGAAGGTCAGCTCGGGTCCGACCTTGAGGACGGCGAAGCCGTCCTCGACGAGTTCACGCAACGGCCTCTCACCCTGATAGTCCGTCGAATGGGCTTCGAAAATGAGCGACGGCAATCTGTCGAGGGTTGCCGCCAGGTCGCGGGCCTTTGCCCGATCGTAGAAAATCACATTCTGGTTGCCGAACTCCACGCCCGGCTGCACCACAAGCCCGATGACGCGGGAAAATGCGCTTTCAAGCCCGGCTGTGTGGAATGCTTGGGCGTGAATGGCATGTGTCTGGCGAGCGGCCTCCGGACTGGTCGGGGTGATCGCATCCAATGTGTGATCGGCGCCACCGGGCGGCGGCACCTCCGTCCCGATGATGTAGACCGGGCTTGCCCCGCCGCTCTGCGCTGCCGCCTGCTCCGCGACGCCCGCCAGCCTGGCCGCGCGCCCGGCCACCGTGTGGTCGTCTAGCGTCGCCGGTTCACCCGCGCAGCCCATCGAAGCATCGAGGTGGATCTTGCGGAAGCCGGCGCGGACATAGGCATCGACCATCGTCCCGGCCTGCGCCATCGCCTCCTCGGCGGGCCGGTCTTTCCAGGGATTAGGGCCGAGATGATCCCCGCCAAGCACGATCAGCTCTTCCGGGCACTGCTCGACTGCCGCGAGCGCTTCCACCATCGCCGCGAAATCGGCCGGCGTCATGCCCGTATAACCACCCAGATGATTGACCTGATTGCACGTCGCCTCGATCAGCACGGTGGTGCCGGTTTCCCGGCCGTGGCGCAGTGCGGCTTTAAGCACCAGCGGGTGCGCCGAGCACACCGAGGTCACCCCGATTTTCTTCCCGTCCCTGTGCAGGGCCGGCAAATCTTCGATCGCCACACGCATCAATTTCTTCTCGCCGTTCTTGCCATGAAATCTTCCAGCTCGGCCGGCGTGCCGGCTCCCTCCATGGGACCGTGGCGTGTGACGTTGCGCGCCCCTGCCGCGTTGGCGAATTCGAGCGCCGTCTGCAGCGCCATGCCCAGCCGCCGGCATGCGACATAGGCTCCCCCGAAACAGTCGCCGGCCCCGGTGGGGTCCGTTTCCTCGACGATCAGGCCGGGGCAATCGGCGCGGGCTCCGGTGCTTTGACGGGCTGACGCGCCATGTTCGCCGCGCTTCACGGCGATCTCCTTGACCCCTCGTCTGAACAGCGCCTCGATCGCGCGTTCCTCGCCGTCCGTGCCGGCGGCCAGGAACAATTCATTGCCCGACGGCAGCAGCAGGTCCGCTTCGTCCACCAGACCGGCGAATTTCTCCTCGGTCTGGCCGTGCGCCAGCAATTCCTTGCGCAGGTTCGGATCGAGCGACATCGTGCCGCCGCGTGCCTTGATCAGCGGGATCGCGCGTTCGGTGATCGCCCAGGCTGCGGGACTTGCGAACACCGTTCCCATGACATGGATATGCCCGCAACGCGCGATCAGCGCCTCGACCTGCGGGGTCCATTCCAATCGAGCGGCGGCGGATTTGGCGATGTTGTAGACGAAATCGCGGCTTCCGTCCGTGCGGTAGCGAACAAAGGCGCTGCCCGTCGGATAATCCGGGGAAACAGCGATGGCGGAAGTGTCTACGCCGTCCCGCTTCAGGCGCTCCACGTTGACGACGCCGAAATCGTCGTCGCCGACCACGCCCACCATTGCGGCCGCTCCGCCCATACGTGCGCATTGATCGATGAAGATGGCGGGCGCGCCGCTCGGAAAGGGGCCAATGAGGTCGATAGGTTCCCGGAAGCCGGTGCCTGTCTGCCTCGCGACGATCTCTACCAGGATTTCTCCAATCGTCACGGTTGGCCCGAGCGAGTCCGCTGCAAGTGTTTGGGGGAGGTCGTTCATCAAGCGTCCATCCTGGTGTGGTGTCGTTTGCGGTTTCACGACGCCGAGGCGCAAGGGGGATTCCTACCGGTCGATGTGAATCGATCAGTTGCCATCACGCTACGATCCTGAATGCATGGTCAAGCGCACACCTGGAAGGTAACGACGCGCAAATCCTCAGCCTGGAAACAGATCCAGGATCGACGACAGACGGTTGGTGCTGAGATCGACGTCGCCGAGCAGGCCGCCGCTGGGGAGATAGCCAACCACGAACAGACCGGCGGCTCGTGCTGCCTTAGTGCCGGTGCGGCTGTCTTCCACGGCCACCACCGACCCTGGAGCTACGGCGAGCTGCCGGCAGGCCTCGCGATAGGGCGTGGGGTCGGGCTTGCCGGCCGACACGTCGTCGAGGCTGATTGTGAGACTCATATGATCGAGCACGCCGAGCGCATCGAGATTGGCATTGACGACTTGCCGGCCGGAATTCGAGACGCAGACCTGCGGGACGCCGCGGTCAGCCAGGGTTCGAATCGTCTCGACCGCCTCGGGGATTGGGACGGCGTTCGCCCGGTTCGCGACGTAGTGGGCATTGATAGCGGCGAGCCACTCCGCCTGGTCGAGCCCGACTGGGAGACGCGGACGCAGCATTGTCCAGACGTCGCCCATATGGATGCCGCGAAAGGCTTGGTCGGGCAGGTCGTCAAGATCGACGTTCCAGTTGCGGCAGCCGGCGAGGAGGGATTGATGATGCAACGGCTCGCTGTCGATCAGCGTTCCGTCGATGTCCCAGGCGACGGCGCGATACATCACGATGACGATCCCGCTCTGGTCGCGCCAGGAGCCGACAGGCGCGCATAAAGATCGCGATAGCGGCGATAGCCGTCGCGGTAGATGTCAGCCTTGCGCGGGTCGGGATCGAGCCGGTCGGCGAAGCTGACGAAACCGGAAACGCCCGACCAGTCGTCGGTTAGGCCGACGCCGATCGCCGCCGTCCAGGCAGCGCCGATGCAAGAGCCGGGGTGCCCGGTCAGGCGTTGGACCGGCTTTTGCAGGACATCCGCGACAATCTGCATCCAGACCTTGCTGCTTGAGCCGCCGTCGGAGGCGAGATAGCGCTCGGTCCGGTGGCCCATGTCGTTGAGCACCTCGACATGATGCGCGATGGCAAAGGCATAGGCCTCGAGCAAAGCGCGCCAGACATGGCCGATATCGTGCGACAGCGTCAGCCCATCGATCACGCCACGGGCCGCTGGATCATGGATCGGCGTCTTCTCGCCGAGGAAATAGGGCAGGATGATGAGGCCATCGGCACCGGCGGGACGCTCTGCCGCCAGCGCATCGAGCCGCTGGTGTACCGAAATACCCTCGGCCTGTGCCGCGACCATCTCGCCGCCGGCGAAATTGCGTACGAACCAGTTGAGGCCCGAGCCGCCGGTCGACATGCAGCCATTGGGCATGAACAGGCCCGGCACCAGATGGTAATCGAGATACATGCGCGGATCTGGCTTGATCTGATCGGTGGCGATCAGGATATCGACCGAGCCGCCGAATTTCAGGAGGACATCGCCTGCTTTGGCAACTCCGGCGCCGAGCGCGGAAGCGATCATGTCGGCCGCACCACCGACGACAGGTGTTCCCGCCATCAGGCCGGTCTCATCCGCGGCCTTCGCCGAGACGGAACCGAGGATCTCATGCGAGGCGATCTTTCGTGGCACGGCCGAGCGCGGTATGTGAGCGAGCGCCACCAGATCGTCGTCGATCCGGTGCGTCGAAACATCGACGAAGCCTGCCTCCAGCGCCCAGTTCTGCTCGACCGCACGTTCGCCGGTGAGGCGCCAGTTGATATAGTCATAGGAGCCGAAAACGGTGGCGATGCGGCTGAACACCTCCGGCTCGTGACGCTCTATCCAGCGCAGCTTTGCGGTGACGAGCTGTTGGTTGATGCCGTTGCCGGCCTTGGCGATGAAAGCCGCCTCATCGCATTCGGTCCGCAGTTCGGCCACTTCGGCGCCACAGCGGCCGTCGCTCTGCTGAATGCTTGGCCGCAGCACTTCGCCCTGGTCGTCCAGGAGAACGACCGCCGGCAGCATGCCGGTGGTGCCGACCGCCACGATCTCCTCGGCCTTGATGCCGCTGGTCCTGAGCAACTCCTGCACGATGTCGCGGACATTGATCCACCATTGCGCGGGATCTTCCTCGGCCCAGCCCGCATGCTCGGAATGCAGCGTGACGGGGCGCGAGGCGAGGCCCAGCACCTGATCGGGAAGCCGGATCAGAATGCCGATCGTCGAGGTGGTGCCGATATCGAGACCGAGAACGAACGTCATGTCGAATCCATTGAAATGCCGGGAAGGGCAGGCGGGCGAACCTGTCTGCCTCGTTGTGTCCCACTGCTCGATACCAGTCGATCATTCCGGACGCCGGCCCGCAACGATCGATATGATCACCGCGAGCCGGCGGTGGCCGGCATCGCCGTGGAAGCCGTCCTCAGCGCAAGGTGGCGACAACGTCCATGAAGCGCTTGACCCGATCGCTGTCGACGGCGTTCCAGGTATTGCCATCGATCTTGAAATGGGTGCCGATCACGACGCCGCTCGCCAGCGAAAGGACATCGCGGACATTGTCGAGGTTCACGCCGGTGTTGGCGAAGACCGGCACGTCCTTGATCGTCTCGCAGACGCTGCGCAGGTGGGACTGGTCGGCCGGCTGGCCAGTGATCGGACCGGAAACGAGGATGGCGTCGGCCATCGACGAGAACACCGCGCTCTTGGCGCGCAATTCAATAGGACGCTGGTCGAGCGAGTGTGCGAACTCTGCATTGATGTTGAAGAGAAGCTTCATGTCGTCGCGGCCAAGATTGTGCCGCAGGCGCGAGGCGGCGGCGCAATCGGGCTCCCACAAGCCCATGTCGGAAGCGAACAGGCCGGTGAAGATCTCGCGCACGAAACGGGCTCCGGTGGCAGCCCCGATCGCGACGCTGGCGGTCGGATCCCAGAGATAATTGACGCCAAACGGCACTTTCAGTTCGGGCTTCACCGCCTGGACGATCGCAGTCATGGCGGCAATGCCTTCGGGCGGCGCCTTGAAGACATAGGGGCGGTCGTTCTCGTTGCCGAACATGATGGCATCGACGCCGCCGCTCTGCAGCTTGCGAATGTCGGAGAGCACGCCATCGATCAGCTTGTCGAGGCCGCCATCGGCATCATAGAGGGGCGTTCCCGGCAGGGCACCGATGTGGGCCATCGAGATGACAGCCTTCTTCTTGTCGCCGAAAAATTCAAATACCATCGAGTCGTCTCCTTGGGGATAAAGTGAGAATGTTGCGCCTCAGTCGCGCGTCAGTGGCGGCGCGATGCGCAGGTCGACCTTGGCCGCGGCGAGCGCCGCGGCGATCTTGGCCGGCGGCTCGGCATCGGTGATGAGGATATCGATGTCCGATAGTGGCGCTATCCGCACCAGCGACATGCGCAGGAATTTGGCGGAATCGCAGAGCACGATCTTGGTGCCTGAGCGTCTCAGATAGGCGCGCTTCATATCGGTATCATCGAAGGAATAGTCGAAAAGGCCGTCCGCCGTGATGCCGGAGACGCCGATCACGGCGACGTCGAACCACAGCGCCTCGAACTGGGCGATAGCCGCGGGTCCGCCGGTCGACATCTCGTCGGCTCGTACGCGGCCGCCGGCAACATAGACTTCGGGCATACCGCCGTTCAGCGCCGCCGCGATCCTGAGGCTGTTGGTGAACACCTTGGCGTGCGGAAGGTCCTTGAGGTGCTCGGCCATCAGATAGGTGGTGGTGCCGACATCCAATGCGATCGTGCGGTATCCCGAAACCAAGGCGGCCGCGGCGGCGGCAATCGCGGCCTTCGGGTCACGGCGCTGGCGCAAGCGCGAATCGAAACTCGGCTCCTCACTGTCCATGGCGACCAGCGGCGGGTTATCGGCCTCGATCGCGCCGCCATGGATTCGCACCAGCCTGCCCTCGCGTTCCAGTTCGACGAGATCGCGGCGGATCGTCATGTCGGAAACGGCGAGTTCGGCCGCTGCCGCGGCGACGGTGAGCGACCCCGTCCGGCGCAGGAAAGCGAGGATGCGGGCTTGTCGATCGTGCGCGAGAAGGCGCTGACGATCGGCATCGCGCGGTGCGCCATGCGTGGATGTCTCAGGAGCGGCGGTGTCGTCTGCCATCGATGTATCCGGTGGGTAAGCCGCTGACGAAGCGGTCTGCAGTTTTGACTCTATCGCATGATCAAACATTTTCAAACAAAAATATGTTTGCAGTGTTCGAATTTATGGTATGCATCTCCATATCAACAGAACGCATTCCGTCACCAAGCAGAGAGAATACGACCATGCCGGCTGTCTCCGTCATTCCTCCAGTGCTTGCCGAACTCGCGGGCAAGCGTGCCTTCGTGACGGGCGGCGGCGCGGGGATCGGTCGCGCTATCGCGACCGCCCTGACGCGGCAGGGCGTCGCCGTGGCGATCGGTGATCTGGATCCCGACGCGGCACGCAAGGCGGCTGAGGAAATTGGCGGCGATGCCGCCGCCGTCACGGTCGATGTTCGCCGCCGCGATTCCGTCGAGACGGCCTTTGCCACTGTGCTGGAAGCGCTAGGCGGCTGCGACATCCTGATCGCCAATGCCGGCGTGTCCACCATGCAGCATGCGCTGGACCTGACCGACGAGGAGTGGGACTTCAACTTCTCCGTCAATGCACGTGGTGTATTCCTGGCAAATCAGATCGCTGGACGGCATTTTGTCAAGCAGGGCACGGGCTGTATCGTCAACACCGCCTCGCTTGCGGCGAAGGTCGGTGCGCCGCTCCTGGCGCATTATTCGGCGTCCAAGTTCGCCGTGCTCGGCTGGACGCAGGCCTTTGCCCGCGAGCTCGCGCCCAAAGGGATACGCGTCAATGCCGTCTGCCCGGGGTTCGTCAAGACCGGCATGCAATCGCGAGAAGTCGAGTGGGAGGCGCATCTGCGGCAAGTCACGCCCGAACGGGTGGTCGCCGACTATATCGCGCAGACGCCGCTCGGCCGGCTCGAGCTGCCGGAGGATGTCGCCGACGTCGTCGTCTTCCTCTGTTCGGATCAAGCCCGCTTCATGACTGGCCAGGGGGTCAACGTGACCGGCGGCGTCTACATGACCTGACGGCTTTTGGCGGCTGTAACCGGATCCTGATGCTGGCACGCGCCATCCAAAAAAAGTGAACACATATGATCAGAAGGCAGGCTTTCAATGTTATATTTTGTTCTCTAAGATGACCGTTCGCTCGACTCCGGCCTTCGGCGTTCAGCCGGGTCAGACGGGTTCATGAGGAAAGTCTATGGCGTCTATCGAGCTCGATCGCGTTTCCAAGCTCTACGGCAATGGCAATTACGGGGTGCATGAGGTCGATCTCACCATTCCTGACGGTGAATTCGTGATCTTTCTCGGCCCGTCGGGATGCGGCAAGTCGACGACGCTGCGGATGATTGCCGGCCTGGAGAGTATCTCTTCCGGCGATCTCCGCATCGGTGGCAAGAGCGTCGCCAATGTCGCGCCGCGCGACCGCAACGTCGCGGTGGTTTTCCAGAGCTACGCGCTCTATCCGCATATGTCGGTGCGGCAGAATATGGCCTTCGGGCTGAAGATGCGCGGCACCGACGCAGCGGTCATCGATGCCAAGATTGCGGACGCCGCTAACCTGCTCGGGCTGCAGAATCTTCTCGGCCGCAAGCCGGCAGCGCTTTCGGGCGGCCAGCGGCAGCGTGTCGCGCTCGGTCGGGCGATCGTTCGCGAACCGGCGGCCTTCCTGCTTGACGAGCCGCTGTCCAACCTCGATGCGCAGCTGCGTGCAGAGATGCGGCTCGAACTCGTCAAGCTGCACCGGCGCCTTGGCCGCACCATCGTCCATGTCACGCATGACCAGGTCGAGGCCATGACCATGGGCGATCGCATATGCATCATGCGCGATGGTCGCCTGGTCCAGGCCGGCCGGCCGCTTGAAGTCTATGCCGACCCGGTCAACACCTTCGTCGCGCGCTTCCTGGCGACGCCGCCGATGAACCTCATTCCGGCCACGCTTCAGCCCGCACCTGGCGAAGGGCTCTCCGTCGTGACCGACAGTGGTGCCGTGCTTACCGTCCCCGCCCGCCACCGCAACGCCTATGGCGAGCGTGTCGGGCGCCGCGTCATTCTGGGCGTTCGAGCCGAAGATTTCCACGAACGCGCCGACAAGCCGGACTGGCAGAAGATTGCCGTACGGGTCGTGGCCGTCGAGGCTCTCGGCGCCGAGAACGTCCTGATCGGCCAGATTGCGGGTCAGGCCACCGGCATGGATGATGCCCACCCCGCCGGAGACGACAAGCCGTTGGAAATCGCCGCCCGCCTGAGCCGTTATTTCACGGCGCCCGTCGGCTCGATCGTCGAGCTCTACATCGACCCGTTGCCGATGCACCTGTTTGATCCCGAGACCGAACTGGTCATCGCACGGCCGAGCCTCATGGGGGCCGCTCAATGACCAGCATGGACGGAAACGAACGGCCTGCCTTTCGCCGCCGCTTCGGCCTGCATTTCGGGCTGATTGTCGTTTGCGCCATCGTGCTGCTGCCGCCGCTCTGGGTACTGCGGACGAGCTTCGTGCCCGAGCAGCTATCCTACAGCAACGAGCTGATGCCGGCCTTTACGACGGACAATTATTCGGCGCTGCTGTCAGGTCGCTTTGGTCAGTCCTACCTCAACAGCCTGATCGTCGCGCTCGGCTCGGTTCTGCTCGCTTTGCCTTTCGCCGCCACCACCGGCTATGCCTTCGCCCGCTTCCGTACGGGCGGTCGTTGGGCGCGCTTTGCGGTTCTGGCGACGCAAATGCTGCCGCCCGTGGCGCTTGTGCTGCCGACCTTCACGCTGTTCCGAAGCCTGGAGCTCAGCAATTCGCTGACCGGGCTGATCATTGTCTATGCCGCGCTCAACCTGCCTTTCCTGACCTGGATCCTGATGGGCTTCTTCGAAGGCATTCCAGTCGATCTGGAGTGGGCGGCGATGACCGACGGCGCGACCGCCTGGGGCGCCTTCTGGCGCATTGTGCTGCCGGTGTCGATGCCCGGTATCGCGGCCGCCGGCGTGCTCGGTTTCATCCTGGCGTGGAATGAGTTTTTGTTTGCCCTGGTTTTGAGCGGGCCGAAGACGGCGACCATACCGGTTGCGCTCGCCGCGTTGCAGACCTCGAACGGCGTCCAGATCGCCAAGGTTTCTGCCGGCGTCGTGCTTGCCATCCTGCCGCTGGTCGTGGCTTCCCGCTTCATCCAGCGTTTCATCGTCCAGGGCTTGACGTTCGGCAGCGTGAAATAGGCCGGCCGCTCCGAGAGCCGACATGGCTCGCTAGCCGGTTAGGAAATCGTGGCGGGATCACCGCCGCGTCCAGAGGGAAAGAGGAGTAGAGAGTTATGACTTGGAACAAGCAGACCTTGATCAAAATGCTGATGACGGCCGTGAGCGGGGCAGCTGTTGTCAGCGCATCGCTTCCGGCCAGGGCGGCTGAGCCCATCACCTTGCACGCCTTGATGGAGGACGTGCCGGAAACCAAGATCATCGAAGCGCTGTTGCCCGAATTCGAGAAGCAGACCGGCATCAAGGTCGAGTTCGAGAAGATCGGCTATCCCGACATGCACGACAAGCTGGTGTCCCAGCTGACCGCGCCGCAGAGCTACTACAATGTGCTCGAGGTCGACTTCCTGTGGGCCGGCGAATTTCCGGCCGCCGGCTGGCTCGCCGATCTGAAACCCTTCGTCGAGAAATCCAAATACGATCTGAGCCCCTTCATTCCCTCGACGCTTGACCTGCTCGGCCGGACCAAGGACCAGCTGTTTCTGGTGCCCATGTACAACTACTCGATGGGCCTCCTCTACCGCACGGACCTGATCGGCGACGAGAAGCTCAAGGCCGCCTACAAGACGGCAACCGGCAAGGAGCTCGCTTTGCCGACGACGCTCGAAGACTATGTGAGGATTTCCAAATTCATGAAGGCCAATGCCGGCGTCGCCGGAGCCGCGATGCAGGGCCAGCGCGGCGATCCCAACAGCATGGAATTCTCCAATTACCTGTTCTCCGCCGGCGGCAGCTATCTCAATGCCGACGGCAAGGCGAGCCTCGACACGGCAGAGGCCAAGAAGGCGCTCGATCTCTATGTCGACAACATCCAGCACGGCGCCCAGCAGGGTGCCGTGTCGGCGACGCTCGATGACACCATGCGCCTGATGTGCAGCGGTTCGGCCTTCAGCATGGTCACCTATTGGTGGATGCTGCCGCAGATGGACGATGCCGTGAAGTGTCCGACGGTCGCCGGCAAGGTCGGCCTGTCGGTGATGCCGGGTGGCCACGGCGAAAGCGGCGGTTGGGGCTGGGGCATTCCCAAGAACACGTCGCCGGAAGAGCAGGAAGCCGCCTGGACCTTCATACAGTGGGTGCAGAGCAAGGATGTTTCGGTGAAGCGCGCGCTCGAGGGCCACGCGCCCGTGCGCAGCGATGTTTATGCCGATGCGGCGGTGCTGGCGAAATATCCCTTCTACAAGACCGCCGAGGATGTGGTGGCGACCGGCAAGTCGTTCCCGATCTTCACCTATTCGGCGCAATACGAGGATCTGCTCGGTACCCAGCTCTCGCTGGCGGCTGGCGGCCAGGCGACATCGGACGCGGCGCTGAAGGCGGCTTCCGACGGCCTGCAGGGGCTCCTCGACAAATAGCGGTCCGGCTCGGCAAGGAGATCCGGCGCGGCGGTGTCAGCCGCGCCGGACTTGTCCAGACCCCGGATCTTGACGAGATCAGCAACGCCACCCCGACCAAGGCTCGGCTACGATGCACAATGCGATCAAAAAAGGATGGGCTGCCCGTGGCCGCGAGTGGCGGACCGGCTGGGCCTTTGCCTTGCCCGGCCTGCTGCTGCTGGCGATCGTGATGGGCTTTCCGCTGGCCTATGCCTGCATCCTCTCGATCTCCTCGATGACCTTGATCAAGCCGCAGCTTCTGCCGCTTGTCGGGTTCAAGAATTTCGCCTCGATGATCGGCGATGAGCTGTTCTGGAACGCGCTCTGGCTCACCGTGCGCTATTCGGCGGTGACGGTTGTCGGCGAATTCGTGATCGGGCTCGGTATTGCCCTGATGCTCAACCGGACGGTCCGGATGAAGCCGGTCTATTTCGCGATTCTGACCATTCCCATGGCGATGTCGCCGATCAGCGTCGCCTTGATCTGGCGCATGCTGCTCCAGCCCAATCTCGGCATCGCCAATCATCTGATGGAAACGTTCGGCCTGCCGCGCCTCGACTGGCTCGGCACGCCAGGCATGGCGCTCTGGACGATGGCGGCGATCGACATCTGGCAGCAAATGTCCTTCGTCGTGCTGATCCTCGCCGCGGGGCTCGCCGCTCTGCCGCGCGATCCCTATGAGGCAGCTGAAGTGGATGGCGCACGCGGCTGGCAGCAATTCTTCTACATCACGCTGCCGATGCTTCGGCCGGTCGCGGCGATCACCATCATCATCCAGCTGATCAACGAGTTCCGGACCTACGATCTGCCCTATGTCCTGACCAAGGGCGGGCCAGGCAATGCGACCGAAGTGCTGAGCTTCTTTGCCTATCGCCGTGCCTTTCTCGGCCTTTCGCTCAACGAAGGCGCGGCAGCCGCGTTCGTGCTGCTGCTGATCGTCCTTCTGCTCACCGTGATCTTCTTCGCCGTCCTCGAACGCTCGCAATCGGGAGAGGGCAGGAAGTAGGCTGTTAAGCCTTGAGCAATCTATGCGGTCTATCCTGGCTTGCAGATTGTCGAGGGAACATGAAACGCAAGCCGCTTCTGCTTTTCGCCTTTCCGTTTCTCATTCTGGCGGTTCTGGCAGGGGAGCGCGTGGCGACCTTGTTGCTGGGCACCTATCCAGCCAGCCCCACCGCATGGTGGCTATGGCTTGAACTGCGCCCTCTGTCGACGGTGCTTTGGCAGCAGGTCGATGTCTGGCTGGGTGGTTCCATGGCTGTCGACGCCGTCATTCTTGCCGCGGCAGCGATCGTCTGCTGGGTGGCGTGCCACACCAAAAAGTCGGCATTCTCGTTCCTCGCCAACCACGTCGCCTTGATTTTCGCTGGCCTGATGATCGCCGTCGGCAGCCATTCGGAAACGGCGAGCACGATTGCCGAATTCACCTCGCCCAAGGGTCTTCCGTATTCGCTGGCCGTCGATTTCACCTTGAAGAACAGCCTGGTTCTGCTTTTGGGCATCGTGGCCTGTGCCTACTGCCACATCGTCTTCCTCACTGAGGCGCGGGAGCGGTCCGTCCGGGCCATCCGTATCCTGGCGCTGCAGCGCGATCTCTAGACCGATCGCCACCTGCAACCCGCCCGCTCCGGGCTCGGCCGGGTCTAGTTGATCCGGCGGTAATAGACCTTGCCGTCGGGCTGCTGGATGCGCTGGTAGTTGGAGCTTGGAGCAGGGGGCGAGGCCGATGCAATTCTCCTCCTGGGTGCGGGCGCTTCGATGACGCCGGGTTCGCTCGCGCTCTCGCCGTCGAGCGCTTCGGGCGCTTGCGCCAGCGTGCTGGTGGCGAATTCGGACGGTTCTTCCGCACCCGGCATGGCCTCGCCGCTGGCGACCGGTACATTCTGCCCCAGCCGGGCAATGCCGGCATCGATCTCGTTGAAGCTGCCTTGCAACTGGCTGTCCAGTTTCTCGAACCGGCTCTGGAAGCCGTTGTTGACCGTGTCGAGCCGGGCCGCGATCCGCTGCTCGAACGCGCCGAGCTGCTCCAGCCGCGCTTCGACGAAACGCAGGTCGCTCATGCCCCGATAGAGATAGACCGCGGCCGCCATGTTGATCGCGGTGATCAGAAGCGCGCCACCGGCGACGATGACGGCGATCGTCTTTGCCTTGCTGGGTTTCCCGGTGGCAGCCGGTTCGCGCTGTTCCTGGTTTCCGATGTCGATCGCCGGCATGTCCGGTTCGCTGATCATCGTCATTGGACCACCACCTTTGCGCCGACCGCGACGCGTTTGAAAAGATCGATCACATCCGTGTTGGTGAGACGAAAACAACCCGATGTCCCGTCGAAGCCGACACCCGACGGGTCGTTGGTGCCGTGTATGCGGTAGAGCGTGTCGCGCCCGTCCCGCGACAGGTAGAGCGCCCTTGCGCCGAGCGGATTGTAGGGGCCGGCGGGCACCATTTTCGGCAGCTCCGGCTGGCGGGCGCGCATTTCCTGCGGCGGGCGCCACTCCGGCCATTCGGTCTTCGCCCCGACCTTGACGATTCCGGTCCAGCCGAACCCGTCGCGCCCGACGCTGATCTGGTAGCGCAGCGCCTGGCCCTGGCGGGTCACCAGGTAGAGCGCCTTCTCGTCCTTGCGGATGACGATCGTGCCCGGCTGCTCGGCGGTCGCGAAGGCAACCGCCTTGCGCAGGCTGGGTCCCATCGCCGGCAGCGGCGGCCGCTCCGAAAGTGCTGATCGCGCCTCGGCGAAGTCGTGGACGGACAGCGCCAGCGCCACGCCGAGCACGCAGGCGCCGGCGAGCTTCGGGGCGATCCGAGATCTATCGGGCAGCGTCATCGAGCCGCTCTTTGAACATCCGCTTCAGATCCTTGTTGAAGCGCGCGCGCCCATCCACTTCGGAAGGCGGGATGGCCCTGTTCAGCGCGTCGGTCAGGAGCGCGTTGTCGAGCGCGACCGACTTGATGTGCGGCGCCTTGAAGATCTTTTCGAGCTCGCTGCGCGAAAAATGGTTCCCGAACCATTTGCGCTTGTGCTTGTTGGCGACCAGCGTGATCGAGACCGCATTGCCGCGCAGCTCGCGGATCTTCTTGTAGAGCCGCTTGCCTTGCCGCAGCGAAGCGACGTTGAGTTCGAAGACGATGAAGATCTCGTCGCTCGTCGACAGCACGGAATTGTGCCAGGGCGTTTCCAGATTGGGCAGGTCGATGACGATGTCGTCGAAGCGGTAGGCGACGAGGTCCAGAAGCCGGAAGACGAAATCGCTGCCATGCGGCTCGAAGGGCAGTTCCGGCCGCTCGAACGCATAGAGCGTGAGCCCGGACGGGCGCGACAGCTTGATGACGTCCATCAGCTCGACATCGAGCCGCTCCGGCTGGCCGATGATGCCGGCAAGGTCGAACTGGTTGAACAGATTGAGATAGGCGCCGCAATTGGCGCTCTGGAAATCCAGGTCGACGAGACAGGTGGACGCCGCGCGCTCGGCCGATTTCGAAGCCAGGAATTCGGCCGCCGACAGCGCCAGCGTCGTGGCGCCCGCGCCGCCGCTGGCGCCGATGAAGGTGATGATCCGGCTCTTCGTTCCCTGGTTGCCGGTGTCGTGGAAGGTCACCGCATTGAGCAGCTCCTTGCCGTCGAGAGGCTTGTGCAGCCAGTCCGAAGCGTTCATGCGCACCAAAACGCGCGTCTGCTCCGAACTCAGCTCGTCGGAAACCGCGATCAGCGGCACGCTGGCCCACAGCGCGCGCGCCTCGACGATGCCGGGCCTGCCGAGCAGCTCGCCATTGCCGAGATCGAGGATGACGATGCCCGGGCGCGTCTCGGCCGGCGGACCTTTCAGAAAGTCGCTCGTCTCGGAAACCCTGACATCATAGATCGCCAGCGCATCGAGCCGCGTCGCCACATCGCGCTTGAAATTCGGATCCGACGAAAACAGCGCCACCTGCTTGCGCTTGGTCGGCGTAACCTTGGTGTTGATGGCATTCATGGCCAGGTACTCTTTAGGTCTTCGCCCGTAACCGTGCTCAGCATGGAGGGCATGGTGATGTTCCCGAATCCGAGCAGTCCGCCTAGGAAGAAGAACTGGAAGGGATGATTGGTGATGCTGACAGTGATGGTCGGCACCGGCCCGCTGGGACGCGTCCAATAGCCGAGACCGGACGCCTGATATTGTATCCGCACTTCGGACTTAGCCAGCATTGGCAGGAATGTCTTCATTCCGGCCCGGCTGCTGTTGCCGCTGAAAATGAAATCAAAGGCGGCCTGGCTCACATTGAGGTTCTGACACGTAGCGCCTGTGCCGCAAATGCAAGAGACGCTTCCGGCGGTATTGGCCGTGCAGATATAGTTATAGGTGTTTGCGGCCACCGCAGTGCCGACTTTGGTTACATCGCTCTGCGTTATCGTCTCGGCCAGGAGCCCGCTGGCGACGGGTGTAGAAATCTGCGCCAGCCTTGCGCCGGCTTGCACCGCTTTATTCCCTGCATTCCATTGGTAAAACGCATAGCCGAAATCGACGAAGCCAAGCAGAAGCGTCAACAGCAGCGGCATTGCAATGGCCATTTCGACCATTGCCGCTCCAGACTGGTTAGCCCAAAACTTGGTGCGTCCCGTCACCATCCAATGACTCGTTCCTGATGGGATACGCTAAGGGTCAGGGCCCCAAAGCCAAGATACGACCAGAATCCAACGCCCGGATAAGAATAGGACGTGCTGACGTCCACGACGTCGACATTGGCCGTGCTGCTAAGATAAAGCTGCGTGCCCGTGGCCACATCGACCGCCGGCGTGGACAAAGCTTTGGTGATCAAAACTGTGGCTGGAAGCCATCCGGTCACCCTAGCGCTACCGCCAGCGACCGCCCCATTGGCGGCAAGGTTTTGAGCCCGCGCCTTGCAGGTATCCCAATCGCTGCTGCATCGTGCCATGTAGCGACCCGCATCCTCGACGCCGGCTTCGAGAAGCAGGCGCGTGTTCAGGATGTTGGAGAACTCAAACACACCAGCCGATAACAGCAGCACGAGTGGTGCGGTAATCGCGACTTCCACCAAAGCAGCGCCACTTTCGTCGCCTCGGAACCGCCCAATGATTTTGCCGAACCTGGTCATGTCGACTTTACCGATACAGCTGGGCTTCGTTGCGGAATGCTTTGTCTAGAAGGGTGTTGTTGGCAAACCCTCCATCGACGTCGACGATCTCCAGACTGATGGGCTTCTCGCCGGCCGTGGAGTCCTCATCGTCCTTGCTGTTGTCCTGCTTCTGGATCGGGCTGTTCAAAAAGACGCTGGCATAGCCGTCCGGCTTGAGCTGGATATGGCCATTGATCTTGGCTCGGTTGGCAATGCAGTCGACGATCGCCATGTTGAGCAGCCGGCGATCGGGATCCAAGTTCGGCGTCGCGCCTTTGAAGCAGGCTGGAACGCCGGTTTCCTTTGTCGGCGCGAGGGACTTGTCCCCGACGAGCCCGTTCGCGATCTCGTATTTATAGACGTCATATCTGGAAGCCGGCACAGCGGCGCCGGTCGGGTTGGTGGTGCTAGGGACGTTGGGATATGACGCACCATGATTGATCTGCCAATAATTGCTGCGGTCCCATGTCGAATTCGTCATGCCCGTGGCGGAATCGAAGCTATCGCCCGGCGGCAGCGCCATGGCCGTTCCGTCTGTGTTGGGTGTGTATTTGTTGCAGTTAGCGGTCTTGTCCACGCCCTTGCGCACATTGGTTGCCGGCCGATATGCCCAGTCCTTGTCATGTGACTTAAGCGAGGAACTGTAGATGTCGAAGCGGACGTTGAGCCCAGCATTGACCTGACCCAAGGTGACGCCGGTTTTCGTGATGAGCTTGTCGCGTTGATAGCAAGTGCCTGCGGTACCGGTAGCCAGGGCGTCGCGCAGTGAGGCCAGGCTGTTGTCGATCAGCCCGAAATTGCCAGGGCCAGGATTCGAGTCAACCTTGAGAATACGGTACTCGCGGCTATAGGTGAGGCCGGCGGCAAAAGCCTGCTGGATGGTCTTGCTGGTTAACGGGTCGGTCGTCTCGAACGGATTGCACATGAAGATTGGCACCGTTTCGCAGATCGACTGGACAAATCCGGCCACAGCCTGGGGCCGGATGTCGAACGTATTGTTGCTGCCGACAAAGCTGGCCGGAAAAATTGTCGCGAAAGCACCGGGGCCATCCGCCAGGCCGGAAGCGTTCACCGTCACCAGAGAGAATGTCACGGCTTTGGGGTCGGTGCTTGCCCAGTTCACGCCATTGGTGTCGACACCGGCGGCATTCAACCCGATGCTGTCGTCGGCAGGTATTCCGGTCAGATATGTGACGGTCACATCAGCCACGCCAAGCGTGTGATCGTGAGAAGTGGGATCGTCGGAGGTAGAGAATTTGGTTTTGTTGGTAAGTAGGGTGGTCTTCGCCAAGTTGGCCCGAGTGATTGAATCGGCTCTGCCGTCCAGTTCCGCCGCTACAGCAAGCGCGAGCGCATCGACACCTTTCTGCAGATCGTTATGCAGTCCGTTGGCCCGGCTCATATCGATTGCCAGCAGAGCGAAGCCGATGATCACCGGCAGCATGATAGCCACGAGGATCATCGCAACGCCGCGTTGATCGTTCCAGAAGGCCCGAATGGTCCCCAACATGACCTTGCTTTCTCTCATTGCGCCAGGGCCCCTCGCATGCCCGGCGCCCTCCGCATCCTTCCGTTCAGTTCACTGCGTCACGCCCGACCCGCCGACATTGACCGTGATCGCCGGCGGCGGCGGCGGTGGCGGTGGAAATTTGTAGTTACGTGCGACAAGTGCGGCGCGCGTGCCGTCGCCTTCGATATGTGTGTTCCTGGACGCCGGGTTGAGCGGGTCGACCGTCTGCAGCATCGAATTGAATTTCTGCGTGTCGCCGGCGGCCAGGGTCACCGTGTCATAGTGGTTCAGATAGTCCGCGGCGCAACCCGACAGCGCACCGGCACAGAGAATGAGGATCAAGGCGCTATTTCTTGACATAGAGCATCTTGTCCTTCGATTTGAAGTCGAGCATGTGGCCATAGGGGCCGGTGACGCCTTCGCCCAGTTCATATTTGCGGACCATGTCCTTGGTCACTTCAAGCTGGCCCAGCACGAAGAATTCCGGATCGTTGGCGGGCCGTGTCTTGTCGAACGGCGTTGCCAGCTGCTCGCCGGGCTTCACCGGCCGCACGATGTGCGGCGTGACGATGACAACCAGCTCGGTCTCTTCCTTCTGGTTGCTCGAATTGCGGAACAGCGTTCCGATCACAGGCACCTGGCCGAGCCATGGCACCTGCTCCTGAAGCTTGGTGGTCTTGCTGGACAGCAGCCCGCCGACGGCGAAGCTCTGCCCGTCGCGCAATTCGACGACGGTGGCCAGCTTGCGGTTGGTGAAGATCGGGTCGCCGGCGGTGGTGAAGCCAGTCAGGTCGCTGACTTCCGGTGCCAGCCTCATGTGGATCTTGCCGTCGTCGAGTACCACCGGTGTGAACATCAGATTGACGCCGAATTGCTTGTACTCGATGCTTATCTGGCCATCCTTGTCGAGAGTACGGATAGGCACTTCGCCGCCGGCATTGAAGCTGGCTTCCTCGCCGGAAAGCGTAGTGAGGTTGGGGTTGGCGAGCGTGCGCACCACGCCCTTGGCTTCGAGCGCCTCAATGTACAAATCGACTTTGATGTTGCTATCAATGACGCGTGTCAGCAGTGCGCCAAACGGAGAGGATACAGACAGCAGGTTGCTGAGCAATCCTCCAGTGCCTAAAATCACGTTGTCTTTATCGGCAGCGGCGATGCCTGTTCCGACCTGAGTGGAGCCGTCGCGGTTCGTGGTTTTGATCGACACGCCGAGATCGCGGCCGGCGTTGCGCTTGGCTTCCAGCACGCGCACTTCCAGATTGACCTGCTGGCTGTCGTCTACGATGACCGAGTTGATGATGGCATCGGGTCCATATTGCTGCGCCACCTCCAGGATCGCCGCCAGCGTGGGGCCGTCCTTGACATGGCCCCCAAGCCTGACCCTGCCGTTGACCGAGCCGATTTCGATGCGCGACTTTGGCGCCACCTGGCGGATCGCCTGCGCCATGTCGCTGACATCGACGCCGACCTCGATCTGCAGGGCGCCGAGCGAACGCTTGTCCGTCGAGAACAGGTTGACCGTGGTGGTACCGGCCCCCTTGCCGATGACATAGAGCGTGCGGTCGGTCATCGGCTGGGCATCGGCGATCTTCTCGTCGCCGACGACGATGTCGCCCAGATTGGCGCTCACCTGGATCGTCACCGATTGCGACATCGGCAGGAAAACCCGGTGGACGCTGGGGGTCGACACGTCGATGAAGCGGTCTGCAGCCTGAACGGCGAAGCTAAACGACAGCAACACACAGAAAAAGGCCAGAACGGTGGTCAGTGATCCCCGAAATACGCGCATTAACACTACCCCCTCGCCGGCTGATTCGCTCTCCACGTATCTGATATGCCGGTGTTATTTTTGTCGCGGCACATCATATGTTTCAAGCTTTATACCCCGAAAGACACCGACTGTCGCCCGCGCCGGTGGTTCCGGCTGCACATATTTGACCACTTCCTTGACAACTTCTTTCACCTGCGGCTCAGCTGCCACAGCCGGCGCCGGTTTTACCTTGCCCAACTCATCGAGGCGGCTTCCCACTTTCTCCACAGCCTGGGTCAACCCGGCGATCTTGTCTTCGGCGCGCTTGCGCTCGGCTGCAGCCGCGGCTTCCGCCGCTGCCTTCCTGTCGAGCTCCGCCTGCCTGGCGACGACATCGGCCGGCGTCTCGCCGGTCAGGTCGGAAAGCGTCACGCGTTCCGTCGTCTCGCCCTTGCTGGCCGCGGCCTGGCGAAGCGCCAGCGACAACTGGCCGGCCCCTGCCGCCAGTGTCAGCTTCTGCGCGTCCCTGGTGCTGGCCTCCAGCGTCACGGACTTAACTACCGTCGGGCTGTCCTTGCTTTCGTCGGCCACCTGGTCGATGGCCAGCACCTTCATGCTCTGCAGCAGCACGTCGACGAAACTCTTGTCCGTGCCATCATCGCCGCGCGCCGTGCGGGTGAGTAGAATATCGACTCGATCGCCCGGGAAAACGAAGCCGGCAACGCCGAGCACGTCATTGACGCGGATGGAAACGGCCTTCATGCCTTCGCCAAGCACTGCCGAAAGTGTGGCGCGTTGGCCGGGGCCAGTAATCTTGGTAGCAAGAATCGGCTCATTGACGCCGATCGCTTGCAGTGCCTGCTTGGCACCGTCACCTGCTAACAGGTCTTTCGTTGTCTTGAACGCCCCGGCCGGAACCGCACCAGCAGGCCATGCGACTTCGCGCAATTTGTCTGCGCTAAGCGCATCGCCGAACTTCAGCGGCATCGCCGCAACGACAACCGTGCTGCCTTGGACGATGCCCGTTTGCGCAATGGCGCTTCGCTGACCAGCGAGCCATATGTTGACAAGTACGACCGCGAGAACGCCGAACACGCCGGCGAGCACGATCATGATCAGTGTGTTGGCACGCATGAACCCCAAGCCCCAGCAGACGCGGGAATTCGCCCGCAGCGATTTGAATCCAGGCCCGGAAGGTCAATTCCGGGCCTGGGGATTATCGATCAGCTGCCGGCACCAGTAGCGCAGGCGCCGACGCCGCTGGCTTGCATCGCTGCGCAAAGACCGGTGAAGCGGCCCGTTACCCACCCGCCAATGCCGATGATGAAACCAATCGCGGCGACCGCGATGATTCCGATCAGGATGGAATATTCGACCATGGCAGCGCCGTTTTCATCGTCGCGGAACTGCCGGGTCATCGTCATGAGCTTGTTCATGTCAATTTCTCCCTTGGAGTTTGAACCCGACGAGACAGAGCAAGAGATGAAATCCATACCCAAGCATCCCCCGTCATCTCGATCCTAGGTCCCGAGAAAACGCAGAGTCAAACGACATTAAGGGTTCCTTAACTTTCATGTACCTGATTCGGCAAGAAGATTGCAAAGCAGAATCTCGGCAAGGGATTGATTCGTTTGAATTTTCAATCTCCCTTAACCATTCGTTCACAATTTGGCCGCGGATGTGGCGGAATTAGGGAAGTATTAGTCATAACGCATATTCCTTTATATCTAAGGGGTTAGGGGGCAGTTCTTGCCGGGCTTTCCCGACAAGGACCGGGTGAACCGAAACTCGTGGCAAATGGGGAAGCCCCCAGCGCCGACCCGCATCAAATAAACAAGGGATTGCCAGCTCTTGCTCTTAACTATGTCTGAAGTAATGACCGTACGGAGGGCATCCAGGCGCTTGTGTCGTCGTTGGTTAACGTTTAGTTTCCGCTAATACGCAGCCGAGGGGAGTATAAGCGACTATGCTGGGGCGGTTCATCAAGGGACCAGGCGATCCGAAGGTCGAGGCAAGAGCCGAGCCGACAGCAGCGCTGACTGTTGTTCCAGCACTATCTCCGGCCCCCGAAATCGAATCGTATGGTGACGATTTCCTGACGCTCAAAGTCGAGCTTCATCGCCATTTGATTGATCGCTTCAATCTGACCGCTCTTGAAAATGCCTCCAAGGATGAGATCCTGAACGAGATCCGCCCCATCGTGCGCGAGTTCGTTCGTGCTCGTGCGGTGCCGCTCAATGCCCGCGAACTCGATCTGCTGACCAGCGACACTGCCGACGAGATGCTGGGACTTGGGCCGATCGAGCCCCTGCTCAAGGACGATTCGATTACCGACATCCTGATCAACACCCACAAGCGCGTTTTCATAGAGCGGCGTGGTATTGTCGAAGAAACGCCGATCCGGTTTCGCGACGAGGCGCATCTGTTGCGCGTCATCAACAAGATCGTTTCGGCCATCGGCAGGCGTGTCGATGAATCGTCGCCTATGGTCGATGCCCGCCTGGAAGATGGATCGCGCGTCAACATCGCGGTGCGGCCGGTCTCGGTCGACGGTCCCCTGGTGTCGATCCGCAAATTCTCGAAAAATCCATATTCACTCGAGCGTTTGATGGCGTTCAATTCGATCCGCCCGCCGATGATCGAATTGTTGCGGATCGCCGTGCAGGCGCGCAAATCGATCCTGGTTTCAGGCGGCACCGGCAGCGGCAAGACCACCTTGCTCAATGCATTGTCGAGTTACATCCCCTCGAAGGAGCGCCTGATCACCATCGAGGATGCGGCCGAACTGCAATTGCAGCAGCCGCATGTCGGGCGCCTGGAGACGCGTCCGCCCAATGTCGAGGGTCGGGGTGAGGTGCGCCAGCGCGAGTTGCTCAAGAACGCGCTGCGCATGCGGCCGGACCGCATCATCGTCGGCGAGGTGCGCGGCGAGGAAGCCTTCGACATGCTGCAGGCGATGAACACCGGCCATGAAGGCTCGATGACCACCATCCATGCCAACACGCCGCGCGATGCGATCTCGCGGCTGGAGCAGATGGTGGGCATGGCCGGCATGCCGATGACGCATGATTCAATCCGCGCGCAGATCGCGTCGGCCATCGACATCATCGTGCAGACACAGCGTCTTTCGGACGGCGGCCGGCGTGTCACCTCCATATCGGAACTGACCGGCATGGAGGGCAATGTCGTGCAGCTCCAGGAAATCTATCATTTCGTCCGCCGTGAGGTTACAGCCGAGGGCAAGGTCATCGGAGATTTTCGCGCAACCGGTGTCCGTCCGCGCTTCGCTCCGGAGGCCGCGACGCTTGGTCATCATTTCGCCAAGGACGCCTTCAACCCGCAGGTTGCCCTCTGATGCCGACCGGTCAAGCTCTGCTCTACTTCATCTATATGCTTGCGGCGGCTTCACTCATTCTCGCCGGCGAAGCCCTTTATCTTTCCTTTGCCGGCCGCCGCTCCCGGTCCATGGCAGTCAATCGCCGCCTGAGGCGGCTCGCCGGCGAGGTTCCGGCCGAACAAACGTTACAGGGATTGCTGCGGGAGCGTGGCCTCACGGACTCCGGCGATTTTCTTTTCGGCATGGTCTGGCTGAACAGGCTCTATACCCAATCCGGCATTACCGGAAATCCCCTGACCTTCGCCGCAACGTTCCTGTTTGCGGGGCTGGCGATGGCGTTGCTGCTGGCGTTCCTTTTCAATGTCTCCACCTTGGCATCGCTCATTGTCTTTCTGGTCGTCGGGCTCGTCTTGCCGCTTCTCGTCCTCCGGCGTGCCCGCAACAAACGAATTCAGAAGTTTGCCAAACAACTGCCGGATGCGCTCGACATGATCGTTCGTTCGCTGCGCGCCGGACACCCCGCTTCGGTCGCCATCGGTCTGGTCGCGCGCGAAATGCCGGATCCGCTCGGCACCGAGTTCGGCATCGTCTCCGATGAGATCACCTTCGGTCTCAGCATCGAGCAGGCCGTGCGAAAGCTTTCGCAGCGTGTCGGCTTCGAGGGCCTTCAACTGCTATCGGTGTCGCTGTCGATCCAGGCCAAGACCGGCGGTAATTTGACCGAAATTTTGTCCAACCTGTCTTCTGTACTCCGCGAAAGGCAGAAGCTTCGAATGAAAATCCGGGCGCTTTCCGCCGAGGGGCGCGTGTCGGCCTGGGTCATATCACTGTTCCCCCTCGTTATGTTCGCGGTCCTCCAAATAATTTCCCCATCTTATTATGGGGGCGTGTGGCACGACGAACTAATATTCCCAATCTTCACATTATTCGGGATGTTGGCTCTGCTAGGAGATTTTATCATGTATCGGATGGTGAATTTCGATTTCTGACAGGAGCGAAGAATAACTTGTCTCCATATATTCAGGATATTGGTTTCTTGGTGTCTATCGTCGTATTTGCGGCGGCGGCGTCCTTTTTCCTGTTCGGTGCGCTTGTCTTCTTGCCGGCTCTGCAAACACGAAAGCTTGTCGCGCAGAGCTTGATAGGGGAGGGAATTACAGACCGCCGGTCCATGCTTGGACAAGACGTGCTTGCCAAGGTTGCGGCGCAGCGGCCGGTCGACGCATATTTCAAGTCGATCGAGAAGGAACGCGATGAGCCAAATGCTTTGGAAGCGAAGCTCTTTCGCGCCGGCTTTTATAAATCAAGCGCGCCACTGCTTTATACTCTGTCCCGTCTGGTCGCGGTCTGCCTGGGGTTTTTGGCCATCTATGCGCTTTTGTCTCGGATACTTCCGCCACAACTGCCAGGTTTCATAACCTTTGCTGGATCTGCTCTGTTTGGCCTGGCCTGCATGGTGATTCCGAGCATCATGCTCGATCGCTTCGAGAACGGTCAGAAACGAATCTATCGCCGTGCCTTTCCCGACTTCATGGACATGATGATCACTTGCGCCGATGCCGGTATGAGCCTGGAGGCGGCGGTCGAACGTGTCAGTCATGAAATGGCTGCCACCCACAAATGGCTGGGAATACAGCTGTCGATCATGAATTTGCAACTGCGTGCCGGCAAGCCGTTGCGGGAGGCACTACGGGAACTCGCCGATCGCATCGGTCTTGAGGAGGCGAGGGCACTGGCGGTGCTGTTCCGGCAATCGGAAGAACTCGGCACCAGCCTTACCGATGCCCTGCGTGTTTATAGCGCCGAAATGCGCAGTCAGAGAATTCTGAGTGCCGAGGAGCGCGCCAATGCACTCCCGGTGAAGATGATGATTCCGTTGGGCCTCTGCATCTTCCCAGTCGTTATGATGGTGATAATGTTGCCGGTCATCATCCGGATGAAAGGCATTTTCTTCTAGTTTGCTATATGATTTTATCCTAATGTGAGTCGGGGGGCCAGGGGACACAATTTATGAAGAGGGTTATCGCGGCCGCGGCCTGTCTGCTCATGGCGGTGCTTGCCGGCTGCCAGACGGCGGACGTAACCGACGGTGTCGTTCGCACCAACGAACCGTCGAAAGGCGACCTGACGTCTTTTGGCGATGCTTTCGACGGGCTGAAGACGGTCAGCGATGTCGAATACTATGCCTCGGACCAGGCTGTCGCCGAAGCCAAGAACCAGTTCCGTGCCGAGAATTACGGCAATGCCGGCGCGCTGTTCTTCAAGGCGACGCAACTGGCGCCCAATGATGGTAACGCCTGGATGGGGCTGGCCGCCTGCACCGACCGGATCCACCGCTTCGACCTGTCCGACAAGGCCTATGCCAGGGCGTTCAAGCTGGTCGGCGCGACGCCCGAATATTACAACAATGTCGGCTATTCCTACCTGCTGCGCGGCAAGCTGCAGGATGCGCGCTCGAACTTCCTCAAGGCTTACGAACTGGCGCCCAACGACCCGACCGTCGCCAACAATCTGAAGCTTTTGTCGTCAAGCGTGCAGAACGTCGAGCGCTAGCATGCTGCTGGTCGAGGCGCTGCTGCTGAAGGTGCTCGCCATCCCTCTGCTGGCAAGGATTGGCTGGCTCGATTTCACCACCCAGAAGATTTCCAATCGCGACGTGCTGCTGCTGCTCTGCCTGGGCGCCGGGGGCCTGCTGTTGCTGTCGCTCCAGTCCGGCTCGTGGTGGGACATGGGGCTGAGCGCTCTCGCCGGACTTCTGCTGTTCGTCGCGCTCTTCCCCTTCTGGGCCTTGCGCAAGATCGGCGCCGGCGATGTCAAGCTGCTGGCAGTCGTGCCATTCCTGATCGGCGGCAGCGATCTCGCGGTGTTTTCAGTGCTGCTTCTGGTTTTCGCCCTGGCAACCGCGGTGATCGTGAAAAACCCGTTCATGCTGCCCGCGGGCGCTTTTCGGCTTGTCGTGCAGCATCTGGATCGCAAGGGAGTGGTGCCATTCGGCGTGCCGATCGCGCTGGCCGCGATCTGTACGCTGGCGTTCCTGATCTACAGGAGTTTGGTACTGGCGAGCAGTTCTGGAATTCTCAACCAGCTCAACTGACCCTGACATCTCACGCGGCTGAATTTGTCAGGGAGATTTGACGGAGCATCAAACGAAAAACCCGCCTGTGCGGCGGGTCATTGGCGCAAATCTGCACCATAGACAAAAATGTACCATAGCTGAGGGCAGGAAGTCAAGAAAAGATTCCTATCGTGAAACGCTGCCGGCGCTGCGGCGCTCCGTTCAGTCCCGCAGCAAATCGAACATCAGCTTGAAGAAGCGGTCCGCGTCGACCCCATGGGCGATGCGGGCATTGTCCTTCTCGCCGCGCTCGCCCCAGTAATCGGCGATGGTCGCGCCGAAGGCGTAGGTGCCGGACAGATCGACGCCGATATGGGCAGGGCGCGTGCGCACCAATGTCGGGTCGATGGCCAGCGCCAGCGCAAGCGGATCGTGCATGGCGCCGCCGACGCCCATCGAGTTGCGGTGCAGCTTCTCGTAGAACAGCAGCCAGTCGTTGACGAGCCGGCCGAGCGGCGTGTCGATGGTGGCGAGTTCGGCATATTGCGGCGCCTCGATCAGCACCTGCATGGTGACGTCGAGGCCGACCATCAGGATCGGCACGCCGCTGTCCAGAACGATCTTCAGCGCTTCGGGGTCGCAGAACGCATTGAACTCGGTCGGCGTGATGATCTCGCTCTTGCGGTAGAACACGCCGCCCATCCAGATCAGCTCCTTGATCTTGGGCAGCACGTCTCGATGCTTGAGGATCATCAGGCCGATGTTGCTGAGCGGGCCGGTCGCAACGACCAGGATCGGTACGGGCGCGGCGCGCAGTCTGTCGGCCAGGAAATCGACGGCGTGCTGGTCAACCGGCTTGATCGTCGCCTGCGGCAGGTAGGGCGAGCCCTCGAGCCCGCTTGGGCCATCGGCGGTGCCGAGCACCAGCGGGCGCGCCAGCGGACGGTGACAGCCCTGCGCGACAGGCACGTCGCCGGCGCCGATATACTCCAGGATGCGCAAGGCATTGGCGGTCGTCTTCTCGACTTCCGCATTGCCGCAGGTCGTGGTGACGCCGAGTAGCTCGATGGCCGGCGAGCGATGCGCCATGACCAGCGCGATGGCGTCGTCGTGGCCGGGATCGCAGTCGAACAGGATAGGGGTTGGCTTGGTCATCATGTCGTCTTTCACGCCGCCCGCTCGTAGCGCGCTATGGTTTTCTTGAAGCCGTCGAGGAAACGCCGGCCGTCGAGGCCGGTACAGATGCGGGTGGTCTTGGGCCCGCCGCCGGGCAGCAATTGCCGGCCGCGATAGGCGACGGTCTGGCCGCGCGCCAGCCTGCCGTCGAGCACGACATCGGCGAACAGCGGCTCGGTCATCGTCGCCAGGCCCGGATCGAAAGCCAGCGCCACGGTGATCACGTCGTCCATCGGGAACCCGACGAGGTCGAAGAATTCGCGCCAGATGTCGATGTAGATCGGGAAGCTGTCGGCGATCATCTCAAGGACGGGATTGTCCCTTGCCACGGCCTGCATGTCGGCGATGTCGTCGCGCGTCAGCATCGAATCGGCGACGCGGTTGTCCTCGCAGATGTCGAGCGGCACGAGGATCTTCTCGACATCGGCGTTGAGCACGATGCGCGAAGCCTCCGGATCGGCCCAGATGTTGTACTCCGACAGGGGTGTGATGTTGCCCGGTGTCTGGAAATTGCCGCCGAGCACGATCATCCGCTTGAGTGCACCGGTCAGTCCCGGCTCCTGCAACAGCGCCATCGCCGCGTTGGTCAGCGGGCCGGTCGTCACCAGCGTGATCTCGCCCGGATTGGCCATGACCGTGCCGATGATGAAATCGACCGCATGTCCCGACGTGGCCTGCCGCACCGGCGTCGGCGCCGGCGGGTTGAACTTCTTCAGGCGATCGCCGAAACGGGCAACGAGCCGTTTTTCGAAATGCACCGGCGCCTCCATGTCGGCCTTGGCGTTGCCGACGATCGGCCGCCACGCGCCGGCGTGAACCGGGATGTCGTCACGCCCGGCGAGCGTCAGCGTGTTGAGGACGACGTTGGTGACCTGTTCGATCGGGCCGGCGGCACCGGTCACGGTGGTCACGCCCTCGAGCCGCAGCTTGGGATTGACCGCTGCAAACAGCACGGCGAGAATATCGTCGCCGGCCGAATCCACGTCGAGGATTATGCGTTCCATAAAGGCTTCCTTCACTGGGGATTTTTGCGGCCGGGTTCGGTGTTCTTGTCTACCGACAGCAGCTTCCGCATCGATTCCAGCGTCTCGGCGATAACCCTTGGACGCGCCCGGTAGGACAGCGCGAACAATGCGATCAGCGCGACGACGTAGGGGACGGTGAGAACCAGGTAGGACGGGTAGCCGAACGTTTGCAGGCGCAACGAAAAAGCATCGGCGAAGCCGAACAGCAGGCAGCCGGCCAGAACCTTCAGCGGATCGCCGTTGGAAAAGATCAGGATCGCCACCGCCATGAAACCACGGCCCGACGACATGTTTTCGGTGAACATGGTGATGTAGCCGAGTGACAGATGAGCGCCGGCGAGGCCGGCCAGCAATCCGCACAGCAGGGACGCGATGTAGCGGACGCGGGTGATCGAGATGCCGAGCGCCTCGGCGGCTTCCGGCTTTTCGCCGACGACGCGGATATAGAGGCCGAGCCGCGTCCGGTTGTAGCAGACGACCAGCAGCGGCACGGCGATGAAGGCGACATAGACGAGCGGCGTGAAGCCGGAGATCAGCGGCGCCCATGAGCCGAGAAGGTCGCGGGCACCGGGCAGCTGGACTTTCGGCAGGCCGACGATGCCGTGTCCGACGATCGAGCCGCGCGTGCCGAAGATCGCTTTCATCAGCGAGATCGTCATGCCGCCGGCCAGGATGTTGAGCGCCAGCCCGACGACCACTTCATTGGCCTTGAAGCTCACCACCAGGACGGCAAAAACCAGGGCGAAGACGAGCGCCGCCACGACGCCGCAGGCGACCCCCGCCAGCGCGGAACCGGTCCAGATCGAACCAAGGACGGCGAAGAAGGCGCCGACCAGCATCTGCCCCTCGAGGCCGATGTTAAAGATGCCGGCCTTGGTGGTGAACGAGCCGCCAAGCGCGACCAGAAGGATGGGCGCAGTGGTGCGAAGCGTCGCAGCGATCAGCGCGACGTTGATGAGCTTGTCTAGAATTTCCATCGCCGCTCCCCTGCCTGGCTGTCGCCACGCTTTCTCACCAGCACCTGGGCCGACACGCTGAGGATGATCAGCGCCTGGATCACGGTGATGATCTCGCGCGACGCGCTGGTATCGACCTCGAGCAGCAGCGATCCGTTGCGCAGGGCGCCGAAGAACAGTGCGGTGAAGATGGTGGCGACAGGCGAGCCATTGGCAAGCAGGGCGGCGATCAGCCCGTCGAAGCCGAAACCGGGGGCAAATCCTTCCATGAAGCGGTGATGGACGCCGAGCGTCTCGACGCCGCCGGCCAGCCCGCCGACGGCCCCCGAAAGCAGCAGGACCAGGAAACCCTGCCGTTTCACGTTGACGCCGCCATATTCGGCGAATTTCGGCGCCGAACCGACCATCGTGACGCTGTAACCCCATTTGGTGTAGCGGAAGACAAGGGCTGCGCCGACCGCCAGCACCAGGCCAATGACCAGGCCCCAGTTCAACCGCGAAAAGGTGAAGATCTCCGGCAGATAGGAAGTCGCCAGGATCGGCGGCGTCTCCGACCAGCCGCCCGGCCGCTTGAACAGGAAAATGGTGAAGTAGGACGTGAGCAGCACCGCCACGTAGTTCGACAGGATCGTCGAGACGACCTCGTTGGTGTTGTAGCGGGCGCGGAAGTAGGCGGGGATGGCGACCCAGGCCGCGCCTGCCACGACCGCGAGCGCCAGCGCGGCCAGCGTGTGAATGCCCGCGGGCAGGGGCATGGCAAAGCCGACCCAGGCGGCAGCGAAGCCGCCGAGGAACAGCTGGCCCTCGATGCCGACGTTGAACATGCCGCCGCGCAGGCCGATGCAGGCGGCGACACCGCAGATCAGGATCGGCGTCGTCTGCAGCAAGGTCCCGGCGATCTTCTCCTGATCGCCGAAGGCGCCGCGCAACAGCGTCATGAACACACGCAACGGGCTTTCGCCGACCATGAGGATGATGATCGCGCCCATCAGCAGCGCCACGCCGATGGCGATGACCTGGCCGGAAACGGCACGCAAATGGTCTTTCATGATGCGGTCTCCGCGGCGAATTCCGGCGCGGCCACGCCTGCCATCATCATGCCGATGCGCTCCTCGTCGGCATCGTCGCCGGCGACCTCGCCCATGATCCGCCCGTTGAACATCACCAGGATGCGGTCGGCAAGGGCGGCCAGTTCGTCGAGCTGCACGGAAATCAGCAGGATCGCGCGGCCGGCGGCCCGCTGGCGCATGATCTCATCATGAATGGCCTCCTGGGCGCCGATGTCGACGCCGCGCGTCGGCTGATCGATCAGCAGGAAATCGGCGCCGTTGGTGAATTCGCGTGCCAGAACGACCTTCTGGATGTTTCCGCCCGAAAGCCGCTTGACCGCATCGCCGGCTGCGCGCGCGCGAATATCGAAGCTCTTGATCAGCGTTTCGGCGTTTTGATTTATGGCATTCCAGTTGAGCATGCCGCCGCGGCTCCATGGTGCGCGATGCTGGCGGCCCATCAGGGTGTTGGCCGCTATCGAAGCGTTGCGATCGACCCCGCGCACCATGCGGTCGCCTGGAACATGGGCGAGGCCTGCCTGGCGGATCGCGGCGGGGGAGAGAGCGGTGAGATTCCGGCCCTTCAGCCACGCCCCGCCATGGCTTGCCGGTCGCAGGCCCGAAAGCACTTCCGCCAGCTCTGTCTGCCCATTGCCGGCCACACCCGCGATCCCCACCACCTCGCCGGAGCGGACCGTGAAACTGGCATCGCGAAGGGCCGGCAGCAGGCGATCGTCGCGCGCCCACAGGTCCTTGACTTCGAGCACCACGTCGCCGTGCAGCGACGCACGCGCCCGGCGGTCGAAGCTGACCTCGCGGCCGACCATCATGTGCACCAACTCGTCCTTGCTGAGCTCGGCCGTCGGCCGGGTCGCCACCTTCCTGCCATTGCGCAGCACCGTCACCGTGTCGGACACTTCCATCACCTCTTCCAGGTGATGCGAAATGAAGATCACCGTCATGCCTTCGGCCACGAAGCTGCGCAGTGTCTGGAACAGTTCACGGCTTTCCTGCGGCGTCAGCACGGCGGTCGGTTCGTCGAGGATGATGGTGCGCGCGCCGCGCACCAGGACCTTCAGGATTTCGATGCGTTGCTCTATGCCGACCGAGAGCAGCCCGACGCGCTCGGTCGGATCGACCTGCAGGCCGAAGCGCTTCGACAGGTCGCGCGTGCGCGCAATTTGTGCGGCGTGGTCGATCAGCCCATGGCGACGGATTTCCATACCGAGAAAGACGTTGTCGGCAACCGAGAGCGAGGGAACCAGCTTGAAATGCTGGTGAACCATGCCGAGGCCGGCCTTTATCGCCACGGACGGGTCGGCGATCACGATCTCTTCACCGTTCAGCCGGATCGAGCCTTCGTCCGGCTGCAAGAGGCCGAACAGGATGTTCATCAGCGTCGTCTTGCCGGCACCATTCTCGCCGATGATGGCGTGGATCTCGCCGCGGCGGACCGCAAGGTCGATGCCGTCATTGGCGACGAATGCGCCAAAACGCTTGGTGATGCCAGTCAACTCGACGGCCATCGCGGCATTGCTGTGGAGGGTCGGCGACCCCGGCGTGTTCGACAACGTGGCTCTCGCAGATTGGACACTGATCCGCCGCGGCAAGCCGCGGCGGATCAGTGTAGCGCTTTCTTGGGAGGGAGGCGCTGTTGTTGGCTTATTTTGCCTTGGCGATCACGATCTTGCCGTCGACGATGCCCTTTTTGATCTCATCGAGCTTGGCGGTCATCTCTGCCGGGATCTTGGCGGCGATGTCATCGCAGACCTTGACCTCGACACCGCCCGAGGCGAGGTCGAAAGTGCGGGTGCCGGCGGTGATCTTGCGGCCCTCGACCTCGTCCTTGATCAGCGTGTAGACGGCGATGTCGCCGCGCTTCAGCATGCTGGCGAGCACATTTCCGGGAGCCGAGCCGCACATGTCGATGTCGACGCCGATCGAATATTTGTCGACCGCGGCACTTGCCTGCATCACGCCTTCACCCGTCGGGCCGGCGACGTTGTAGACAATGTCGGAGCCTTGGCCGTAAAGCGCCTGGGCAAGTTCGCTTCCCTTGGCGGGATCGTCGAAGGTTCCGGCGAAGACGGAGTTTACCTTGACGTCGGGCGCGGCATATTTGGCGCCTTGCTCGTAGCCGCCCAGGAAGTTGCGGATCACCGGGATATCTCGGCCGCCGACAAAGCCGATCGCCTTGCCGTCGCCGATCTTGTCGAAGGCGGTGCCCTTGGCTTCGATCATGCCGGCAAGCGCGCCGGCGACGAAGGATCCCTGCTCCTCGGCGAAATTGGCATAGATCATCTTGGGGTTGTCGAGGACGCCATCGATGAATACGAAGCGCTGGTCAGGATATTCGGCGCTGACCTTTTGCAGCGAGTCCACCAGCTCCCAGCCCATCACGAAGATGAGGTCGTACTGTTTGCCCTTGGCAAGATTCTCGAACTGCTGCTGGTAGTCGAGCGCGCGATTGCCGGTGTCGACCAGCTTGAGGTCGATGCCGAAATCGGTCTTGGCCTTGTTGAGGCCGTTGACGATCGAAACGCCAAAACCCTGTGCAAAATATCCCGAGATGGCGGCCACGGAAACCTTGGCCTGTGCCGCGGCCGGTCCGAACGAAATGGCAAGCATCGTGCCGGCCAGAAATAAACTCTTGAGCGCCCTTTTCATGTCATTCCCCTTCAGCTTTTTTCAGCTTTTGAAGCCACGCTTTGACCATCCCCACGTGTCCGCCGGGACAACGGCGAGTTCGTTGATGGTCATATGAGTTTAGGAGCGGCTTAACAGGCTGTCAATCGTCATCCGATGCAGTTTTCTTGGCCCTTCGCCCACTTGCTCGACGTCTGCGCTTGACAAATGTCCATGGGCATAATTGTTGATACTCTAATGAGTTTTTATGAACGACGGGATGAAGGAAGCGAACGATGCCGGCTGTGGTGGTCAGGAAATTTCTGGTTCAGGTCGAAGAGATATTCCATGAGGGCGGACCCCACGCGGCACGCCCGCTCAAGCGGGGCGCGGTCGTCGCGGTCATCGCCAACCCTTTTGCCGGACGTTATGTCGAAGAGATCACTGGCTTCATGGAAGACCTGAAGCCGCTCGGTCTCGATATGGCTCGGCGCCTGATCGACGCCATTGGTGAAGGCGGCCAGGCCATCGAAGGCTATGGCAAGGGTGCCATAGTCGGCGCCGCCGGCGAGCTTGAACACGGCGCGCTCTGGCACAATCCGGGCGGCTATGCGATGCGTGAACTGCTCGGCAATGCCAAGGCGATCGTGCCTTCGACCAAGAAGGTCGGCGGCCCCGGAACGCGCATCGATATCCCGATCACGCACATAAACGCCTCCTATGTGCGCAGCCATTTCGATGCGATCGAGATCGGCATTGCCGATGCGCCGCGCGGCGACGAAATGGCCGTCATCCTGGCGATGACCACCGGCGCACGCGTTCATGCACGGGTCGGCGGCCATTCCGCCCCCGACATCAAGGGCGAGGACGGATTGCGATGAACCCGGAAATCCGCCGTATCATCACCATCGTCGAGGAAACCCGGATCGAAGGCGGGCGGCCCGTCGATCCGCCGACGCGGCGTGCCGCGGCCATCGCGGTGATCCGCAACCCCTATGCGGGTACCTACGTCGAGGACCTGTCGGCACTGAGCGC
Source organism: Mesorhizobium sp. M0243 (assembly GCF_040321775.1). NCBI lineage: Bacteria > Pseudomonadati > Pseudomonadota > Alphaproteobacteria > Hyphomicrobiales > Phyllobacteriaceae > Mesorhizobium > Mesorhizobium sp. M0243. Next base: position 106,997 of record NZ_JAMYSF010000010.1, read on the forward strand.
CATAGGCGAAGCATTGGGAGATATCTTGCCCAAGCGCGCCGTCGCTGCTCTGGGCATTGCCGGCGACCGGGTCGAGAGCTTCGGCAAGGCCGCCGCCGTCGGCGCCGACGGTGAGCTCGAACATGCCGCCGCCATCCTTCATCCAAAGCTCGGTGCCCCGTTCCGCGATGTGCTCGGCAAGGGGGCCGCGCTCATTCCTTCATCGAAGAAGCGCGGCGGCCTCGGCGTGCCGCTCGATATTCCGCTCGGTCACAAGGATGCGGCGCGGGTGCGCAGCCATTTCGACGGCATGGAGGTTCGTGTTCCCGACGCACCGCGGGCCGACGAGATCGTCGTCGCTATCGCCGTCACCGATTCCGGCAGGCCGCACCCGCGCGTCGGCGGGCTGACCAAGGACAAGATTGTCGGGATTGACGGCGTCGGCTGACCGTCAGGCCGCCAGGACTTCCGGCACCCGCATCGCCGGAGGCGTATTTCTGCTCCGGCCGGTCCGCACCACGCCGTCGATGACGACCATTCCAATGCCTGGAAGATTGCCCAGCGCCACGCTGTCGAGCAGCCCGTCGCCGGCACCGCCGATCGCTTGATCCATGAAGATCAGGTCGGCGGCGCGACCGGCCTCGATGATGCCGCGATCATCCAGTCCGCGCACACGCGCCGTGTTGCCGCTGGCAAGACAGAACGCCACTTCCGGCGCGATACCACCCAGCGAAGCCAGCATGGTCAGGGTTCGCAGGATGCCGAGCGGCTGCACGCCGGATCCGGCCGGGCTGTCGGTGCCGAGGATGACGCGCGAAAGTTCGCCGCGCTGCCTTGCCAGGTCGAGCACGAACAGTCCGGTGCGCAAATTGCCGTTATGGACGATTTCAAGCGCCCTCGAGCCCTTCTCGCAGATCTGCCGTATTTCCGCGTCGGGCAGGGCGGTTGGCCCGCCATTGACGTGGGCGACGATGTCGGCGTCGACCTCCAGCACGACATCCGCGCCGATGCGGCCGGAGCCGGGCAGGGATGGACCGCCCGTGTGGGTCATCGAGGTCATGCCGTATTTGCGCGCCCAGGCGATCATCTGCCGGCCGGTCGGCCCGTCCTTGACGCCGCCAAGTCCGACCTCGCCGACAAGCGTCACGCCGGCCTCGGCGAGACTGCGGAAGTCTTCCTCGGTAAGGCCGGGTTCCAGGATCGGTGCCCCGGCCAGGATCTTCATGCCGTTCGGACGGAAGTTGGAGAAGGTGCGTTGGGCAGCGATCGCCAGCGCCTTCAGCCCGACAAGGTCGCGCGGTCGGCCCGGCGTGTGGACTTCACCCGCCGAGATCATGGTGGTGACGCCGCCATGCACAGTCGAATCCATCCAGCCGATCTGGTTCTGCCGAGGCGTCCAGTCGCCGGCCACCGGATGGGCGTGGTTATCGATAAGACCCGGCGAGACCGCACAGCCCATCGCATCGATGATCGTCGCCGCGCTGCCGCCATCAATGTCGCCTGCCTTGCCAATGCTGGTGATGCGTCCATCGCTCACGACGATGGTGTCGGCGTCGATGATCGGTTGTGCGAGATCGCCACTCAGCATGAGACCGATATTGCGGACGACGAGCGTGTTGGCAGACGACTGGGAGTCGGACGACATCGGTTCTCACTTTTGCTGTTATGGAAAAAAGGACTGGACGCGGCTTATTTGCCGCCGTCGCCATTCGATGGGTCGTCGTCGTTGATGCGCTGGAGCAGGCGAAGCAGCGTCGCCTGCTCAGCCGGTGAGAGCGGCGACAGGAACCGCCGCCCGACCTCGACGCTGCGTTCGAGCCGCTCCAGCGTATAGTCGGTCCCTTTGCCGGTCAGCGCGATCATCGTCAGGCGTTGGTCGGTTTCGGAGGCGCTGCGCGTGATCAGCCCGTGTTTGAGCAGTTTGCGCATGACGATGCTGATGGTCGACGGGTCCATCGCCGTCAGCCGGCCGAGATGGTTCTGCGAGACTTCGCCATGCTTGAGGATCGTGGCGAGCGCCGCGAATTGCGTTGGCGAAAGGTCTTCGCCGGCCATCACCTGCTGGAAGCGCAACGTCGCGCGCTGATGCGCCCGGCGGATGACGTGCGCCGGGTGGCGGTCCAATTCATAGCCGGTCTCGGCGTATTGTTGCAGCACTTGCTCGCGGCTCGGGGGTGCATCGCCGCTCGGCGTTTTCGGCGTCGCGCCTTTTTCGGATTGCGGTTTCTTTTCAGTCGTCACACCGGACTCCTATCGCCGCTGTCTTGGATGTCGCCGGTTTGAAAAAAGCTCAAGCCGCGACCTCCGCTGGTTGAAGCGACCTCCCGTCGCGGAGGGCTGCGGCGACATCGGCCGAATCGCTGACCACGCCGAAATGGGTCGCTATGTCGTAGAGCGAGCTTTCCTGCTCACGCGGTCCCGTCGCCGCGCAGCAATCGCTTGGCACCACCACCTCATAACCCTCGAAAAAGGCATCGTGGACGGTCGAGCGCACACAGATATTGGTGACCACGCCGAAGATGATCAACTGATCGATCTGCATGTCTTTCAGCGTCAGGTCGAGGTCGGTTTGGAAGAAGGCCGAGTAGCGTCGCTTGATCACATGGATCTCATCATCGCGGGCGCCGAGATCCTCGATGATCTCCGGCCCCCAGCTTCCGTCCAGGCAATGCGGCGTGCGCTTCAGCCATTCGCGCTCGCGTCGCATGCCCGGCCGGTGGCTGTCATGGACCCAGATCACCGGCACGCCGGCGGCGCGCGCGGCCTCGATCACGGCCACTTGCGGCCCGACCAGCGTCTCGTACCCAGGCAGGACCATGGCCCCGCCGGGCTTGCAGAACTCATTGACCATGTCGATGACGATAACGGCTGCACGGCGTGGATCGAGGCGCACCGCGTCATCGTGCCGATGTGAGGAAAAACTGTCCACGGACATGGCGAGCTCCTTTGACCGATCGTTGATGCTCATACAAAAAACCTTGATGGATGCCAAGTCAATCCCGTTCGACGCAAAGCGTGCTGGTCGGCCTTGCGCACCGCGCTCCGACAAGCGTATGCGCTATTTGTCCATCGCGAAATGGCCTTGACAACGCTTGTCAGGGATGTGCCCGATTTGTATGACCATCAATGATATTCAAGCCGCTGAATTGCGGAACCGAGGCCGAGATATGAAAACCATCGTCACCGGAGCCAGTGGCCTGCTTGGCCGCCATGTGGCCGAGGCTCTGGTTGCGGCCGGCCACGATGTGCTTGGTGTCGATGCCGTGGTGCCGGGTGAGGTCGCATGGCGCCACGCAACCGCCGATTTGACCGATCTGGGATCGACGCTGCAGCTGGTGCGCGATTGCGATGCCGTTGTGCATGTCGCGGCCATTCCGCGGCCGACCGGCCGGGCCGGCGGCGAGGTGTTCACGACCAACATCGCGACCGCCTACAATGTGGTCGAGGCAGCTGCCATGGCTGGCGCCAGGCGCTTCGTCTATGCCTCGTCCTTCAGCGTTTTCGGCTATCCCTTTTTCGAGAAACCTGTGCGGCCGCCCTATCTGCCGGTCGACCTGAACCACCCGGTCGGCGCGCAGGATCCGTACGGCCTGTCGAAATGGCTGGGAGAGGAAATCGTCGACGCGGCGGTGCGCCGCGGTGCCTTCTCGGCGGTCAGTGTCCGCATGCCGTGGATCCAGACGCCGGGTTCTTTTTTCGAGGGCGTCGGGCCGCGCCGCGCCACCGCCGACAGTGCCCGCGACCTGTGGGCCTATCTCGATGCGCGCGACGCCGGGCAGGGCTTCCTGCGGGCGCTTGAATGGCAAGGCGACGGCCATCTGCGCGTCCTCCTTAGCGCTGCCGATACGTTCATGGAAGAAGAAACCGAAGCGCTTTTGCGCCGGGTCTACCCTGATGTCGCGCTGTCGCGGCCGATCACCGGCTTCGGCGCCGTGCTTGATACGATCCATGCGCGCGAAACGATCGGCTTCGAGCCAAGCCATTCGTGGCGTTCCTATCCGAAGCCGGAGGCTGGACAATGAAACGGTTCGACAAACAGAATGTTCTCGTCACCGGTGGCGCGGGGGCGATCGGCAGCGCCGCGGTGCGGCGCTTCCGTGATGAAGGCGCGCGGGTCGCGATTGTCGACCGCGATGGCGCGGCGGCGCGGCAACTGGCCCGCTCTCTCGGCGAGGACATCCTGGCGATCCAAGCCGACGTCACCGATGAAGCGGATGTGCGGCGCGCCGTCGCAACGACCGTCGAGACGTTCGGCGGCCTCGACGTGGTGTTCAACAATGCCGGCATTTCCGGCGTCGTCGCTCCCGTTCACGACCTGCCGGTCGAGGACTGGGATACGACCATCCGCATCAATCTGCGCGGCATCTTCCTCGTGCTGCAGGCTTCGCTTCGGGCGATGATCAAGGCCGGGACCGGTGGCTCGATCGTCAACATGGGCTCGTCCATGGCCGGTTGGGACGTCCTTTCGGGGGGTGCCGGCTATGTCGCTTCCAAACACGGGGTGGTCGGCCTGACGCGGGTCGCGGCGCTCGATGCCGCGCCTTACGGCATACGCGTCAACGCCATCTGCCCCGGCGTGATCGAGACGACGCTTGGCGTGCCGGTTTCCGGCGACGGCGAATTCAAGAGCAGCGTCCAGCATTTCGCCGACCGCATTCCGTTGCGCCGCATTGGCCAGCCGGACGATGTCGCGGCCGCCGTGGCTTTCCTGGCCTCCGACGAGGCGAAGCACGTCACAGGCGTGGATTGGCTGATCGACGGCGGCCAGACCTTGCAGAGCTGGGCCAACGCGCCGGCTGGCGGCGCGTTTCCGAAATTTCGCTAAAGTCTTTTCGGCGGCATTGCCTGGATGATCCGAACGGCAAGATCGAGATCGGCGAGCCCGCCCGAAAGCGGCGTGCGCGGCTTCGCGCCGCCATGGACGCAATCGGCGAAATGCAGCCATTCGCGGCGGAACGACGTATCCGGAACGCCAGGCAGAGCGCGTTCGGATGCAGCTTCGCCTGTGGTTTCGCGCAGCCGGACGGTCGCCGAGGCATTGCGGAAATAGGGGTTCTGGAATTCGATCCGCACCTCGTCGCGCTCACCATGCACGTGGATCCACTCGTCCCACCATTCATACTGGGCAAGTGCCATGTCGAAGAGGCAAGGGACGCCGCCATAATCGAGCACGGCCAGCAGCTGGTTGGGACCGGTCTGCTGTGCATGCACGACGCGGTCCGGCGTGCCGAAAGCGCCGCGCATGACGGCAAGGTCGTGGCTGGCGAGGCTGAGCAGTACAAGATAGAGATCGCGATAGCCGGCATGGTCCACACCGAGCGCCGCCTCGATGCGCCGAGCGACCGTTTCGCGTCCCGCCGCTAACACATCGGCCGGCACGTCGGTGACCCTGGTCTGCGTGTAGAGTTGGCCATAACGGTCGAAGCGGCCCGCGAAATCGTGGACATGGATCGACTTCGGCCGGCCGATGGCGGCGATGCGCTCCAGCCCGATCTCATAGCCGGGATCATAGAATTTCATGTAGCCGACAAGGGCGACGAGGCCGCTCCGCTCGGCCTGCTCGACCAGCGGGCGCGCCTCCTGCGGCGTGAAGGCAAGCGGCTTCTCGACGATCAGGTGCTTGCCGGCTCGGATTGCATCGGCGACCATCTCGCCATGATCGTAGGTGCAGATCACGACCGCATCGACATTCGGGTCGGCAAGCAGCGCGCGATGGTCGGTATATCTGGCAGTGACGCCATAATGTTCCGCCACCTTGTCGACCGTGCCGGGAGAGATGTCGCACAAGGCGGCGATGCGAAACGCCGGCAATTCCATGAGATAAGGCAAGTGCATCAACTGGGCGATCTCGCCGCAGCCGATGACGCCAACGCCAATGACGCGATCCTGCATGTCAACCCTTCACGGCGCCGGCTGTCAGGCCGGCGATGAACTGCCGTTGCATGGCGACAAAGACGACGATCACCGGCAGTGTCGTGATCGTCAACGCGGCGAAATAGAGCGTCCAGAGCGAGTCGTATTGCTGGAAGAAGCTGACCAGTCCAAGCGGAATGGTCTGCACTAAAGGGTCGCGCAACAGCAGGAAGGCCAGGAAGAAATCGTTCCAGATCTCGATGAAGCCGAAGATGAGGATCAGCGCCACGCCCGGCCGCACCAGGGGCAGCATGATGTGGATCAGGATCTCGAGCCGGCTGGCGCCATCGATGCGAGCGGCATCTTCGAGGTCGGCCGGCAATGTGATGAAGAAGCTGCGCAGGATGAAGACCGAAAGCGGCAGCGACGTCGCGGCATAGATGAAGGCAATGCCGAGCCGGCTGTTTATCAGGCCGAGATCGCGCGCCACCAGGAACAGCGGAATGGCCATCACCTGCGGCGGCACCAGCATGGCCGCAACTGCGACTGCGACCACAAGACCGCGTCCGGGGAAACGAAGACGCGCCACCGCATAGGCGCACGGCGTCGCGACGGCCACCAGGATGATCAATGCCGAGCCGGTGACGAAGATGCTGTTGACGATGCGCGATCCCATGCCGGCGATCCGCCAGGCATCGGCATAGTTCTGCAGCACCAGGCTCGATGGCGGACCCCAGACATTGCTGAGCATTTCCTGTTTGGTCTTGAGCGAACCGAACAGCACCCAAAGCAGCGGATAAAGGGTCTCGAAGAGCACGAGAATGAGCGCGGCATAGATGCCGCCAAGTTCGAGGATGCCGCGCATGCCGAGGCGCTGCATGAGCCCGCGACGGCGAGAGCCGGCGGCGCCATCATCCAGGGGAAGCGGAGGGTTGGCGGCTGCTCTCATCAGACGTCGAGCCTTTGCCGCCGCATCAGGGCCAGCAGGCCGACGCTGGCCAGCCCGACGATCATGAACAGCACATAGCCGATCGCCGCGGCGTAGCTCATGGCGCCGTCCTGGAAGGCCTTGCTCATCATGTAGGTGAGCACCACTTCGGTGGCGTGGTTCGGACCACCCTTGGTCAGGACATAGACGATGTCGAAGTTGCGCACGAAGGCGCCGGAAAGGCCGAGGATGGTGTTGATGAAGATGATCGGCATCATCATCGGAACGGTGACGTGCCGGAAGCGCTGCAAGGGGCCGGCGCCGTCCATCTTCGCCGATTCATAAAGCTCCGAGGGGATCGTCTGCAGCCCGGCCAGATAGATGACGGCATGGAAGCCGAGCCATTTCCAGACATCGACGACGATGATCGAGTAGAGCGCGATGTCGGCGTCGCCGAGCCATGATCGTTTCAGCCCGGCGAGGCCAATGAGATCGAGCCCGCTGTTGAGCAGGCCGAAGACGGGATTGTAGATCCAGACCAGAGCAGGCCGACGGCGACGAAGGACATCGTCACCGGGATGAAGGCGGCGGCGCGAAAGAAGGCGCGGCCGAGCAGCGCCCGGTTCAGAAGCAGCGCCAGCCCGAGGCCGAGCACGTTCTTCAGGACGACGACGGCAACGACGAAAATCAGATTATTGCGCAGCGCACCGAGGAAGATGCGATCATGCGCCAGGCGCATGTAGTTGGAAAAGCCTGCCCAGGTCGGGTCGGAAAACCCGTCCCAATTGTGCAGGCTGAGCCAGAAGCCGTTGACGAACGGCCAGAGGTAGAAAAGACCGAAGAGGATCGCGGCGGGCAGGATCATGACGAAGGCCGTAGCCCCGTCCCCGGCATCGAAACGCCAGGTGCCGGATCGGCTCGAAACAGGAGCCGCCTTTTGCGGTCGCGTGCTCACGCGGCCTTCGCGCCTTGCGGGGTCAGCACCAGCCCGAGCGTGTCCCTGACATAGGCGATGCTCTCGAGCGTGCTTTGCTCTGCCGTTTTCCTGGACGCATCCAGCTCGATGATGGCGAGCCCATCGTAGTTTGCATCCAGCAGGACGTCGACGATGCCGGCGAGATCGACGACCCCGGCGCCGAGCTCGCAAAAGGCGCCATAGCGGTCATAGCCCTTCAGCGCCGGATCGACCCTGGTGTCCTTGAAATGCATGTAGCGCACGGCCGAAATGTAGGTCTTTACCGCGTCGACCGGATCGGAATTGGTATGCGCAAGATGCGCCGGATCGATGCACAGGCCGGCCAGATCGGTATCCAGTTCATCCATCATGCGATCGAGCTGGTCGCGGCGCTCGATGAAGGTGTCGAGGTGCGGGTGATAGACCGTCTCGATGCCAAGGTCCTTTGTCCGCCTGCCGATATCCTCGAGCGCCCGGCAAAAGGCGCGGTAGTCGTCGGCCGTGTGCGCCCCGGCAGCGGCTTCCGATGGACCGCCGCCGAGAACCAGCACCGGTGAGCCGAACCCCTTCAACATCCTGGTCAGCGCGACGAGCACATCCCGTTCATAGGGCCAGGCGACGGGGTTGGTGAAGATCGCATTGACGTAGAAGGAGGAGAGCTTGATGCCATACTCGCTCTGGCCTTCCGACAGCAGCGCATAGCGCCGCAAGATGTCGGTGTCGGTGGTCACCCCCATCGGCGCCTGGTTGCCGAGCTGCATGTATTTGCGGGCGTATTGGTCCGACAGGCTGGTGAAGGCGAGGATCTCGAACCAGCCGAAGCCCTGGTCTGCCAGGAACTTGATGGCTGGCCGTAGCGGAAGGCCGGTCAGGTCCCAGCTGTTCAGATGATAACCGATCGAGAAGCGCTGCCGTTCGGCGCGATGTGTCGTCATGTGTTCTCTCCGATGGGCGAGGCTGCCCGAAGCAGGCAGCCTCTGTTTTTCTTGCCTGGCGCATCAGCCCGACCGGATGTGCGCTCGCTTGCAGGCGCTACTTCAGGGCCTCATTTGGGCGGCCAACTGCCCTGGGCCTTGAGGTCGTCGAAAATGGCCTGGATCGATGCGGCGGCATCTTCGGGCGTGGTCGTGCCACCGACGATGCCGGCGATTGCCGAAGACGTGGCGCTCGCGACCTCCGAGGGCCAGATCCAGTCGAGGAACTTGATCGTGTTCGGGAAGGCTTGCTTGCGCAGTTCGACGGCATAGGCATCGTCGACCTGCGGCACGCCCTTGATCGAGGCCGCGATCGGCTGTTCCGGCGCGAGGTAGAGCGTCGCGACCTCGGGCCTTGTCAAATATTCGATGAACTTGACCGCGGCATCGAGCTTCTCGGGCGGGATCGAGGAGGCGACGCACATGCCGTTGTCGGCACCGCCGCCATGGCCAGGCGCGCCCGGCGTTCCGTCCATTTTCGGAAAGGCGAAGACGCCCCATTTGAAGTCCTTGACGCTCGACTGCAGCGACGGGATTTCCCAGGTGCCGCCATAATACATGGCGCTCTTGCCGGCGGCGAAGGCCGCACGCATGCCGTCCTGGTCGACGGAAAGCGAATCCTTGGAAAGGATGCCATCATCGACCCATTGCTTGATCAGCTTGAACCCCTCGACATCGGGCGCGTCGGTGAATTTCGCCGTGCCCTCGAGGTTCTTCTGCGTCTTGCCGACCGGGTCGCCCGAGGCCTGCGAAAAGGTCTCGAAGTACCACATCGGCCACATCACGGTGTTAGAGCCCTGATGCAGCAGAGGGATCACGCCCGCGGTCTTGAACTTCGGCACGGCTGCCTTCAGGTCGTCATAGGTTGGCGGGACAGGAATGGCGAGCTTCTGAAAGAGATCGACATTGTAGAAGATCGTCGATGTCGACAGCGTCGAGATCGGCACGCCGTAGACTTGGCCGTTGACCGTGAAGGCGCCAAGTGCGGCGGCGTCGATCCTGTCCTGGAACGGCTTGATCTTGTCGGTAATCGGCATCACCAGTTTTCGCCTGACATAGGCGCCATTGGTGTAGAAGGCCGGGCAGGCGATCAGATCCATTTCCTGGTTTGCAAGTTTTGCGGTCATCACGCGCTGGATGGAATCGGTTTGCGGCCCCTGGGCATCCCACTCGACCGCGGCGACGTCGGGGTTGGCCTTGAGGAAGCCGTCGATAACCTGCTGCTGGATTTTCTTCTGCTCGTCCGGCGGTTGGCGCGGCGCGAGTTCGTCGAGCGCCGAGCCGCCGAAGATCTTGAGCGTGATCCCTTCGGCGTGGCCGATGCCGGGCACTGTGATCAGGCCGAGGCCTAGCAGTGCGGTGGCAAGGATGGGAGCGGCGGAACGTTGTTTCGGACGATGGGTCACTCTCTGCTGAAGGGGCATCTGGCTCTCCTTTACGCCAATGCCGAGGGGCAACCTCGGGACCAATATCGTTGATGGTCATATGATCTTGGTCGCCTGTTGATGTTTTTGTCAATCGGCAAGAATGCCTATTATTTCATCGATCGCACCGCCCCCCTTTCGTGTTCGGCGTGGCCCGTGCGGTGTTCGATTTGCCTGGGCAGTGATCTGCAAGAAGATCGGCAAACCAATTGTCGGATGCCGGCTGGTCCCGGTAACGGACAAGCCCCAATCTTCGCGATCTACTTCACGCCGATGCCGGCGGTCAGGCCGCCATCGATCTTGTAGTCCGCGCCAGTGCAGAAGCCGGCCTTCGACGAACACAGGAAAGCGATGAGTTCAGCCACTTCCTCCGGCTCGCCGATGCGCCCGATGGGGTGCGCTTCGCCGAAGCGCTTGTAGGCGGCCTCGACATCGGCATCCGTGCCGTTCTCGCCGCGGGCGGCCTTCTCCAGGATCGGGGTGCGGATCGAGCCCGGGCTGACGGAATTGACGCGGATGCCGGAGCGCGCATGGTCGAGGGCCAGGGCACGCGTCAGCGTGTGGATGGCGCCCTTGGTGGTGGCATAGGCGGCGACGTTTTGCTGGCAGGCAAAGCCCTGCACCGAAGCGACGTTGATGATGGCGCCGCCGCCCCTGCGGACCATTTCCGGGATGCCGAAATGCGCTGTCAGATAGATCGACCCGACATTGACCGACATCGCCCTGTTCCAGGTCTCGAAATCGGTGCTGGTCGCGGTTCCGTACGGATGCACCGCCGCCGAATTGACGATGATATCGAGGCCGCCGAACCGCTCGACGCCACTCGCGACCGCGTCGCGAACCTGATCGGGCACGGAGACGTCGGCGCCTATGACCAGCGCCCCGGCTGCGGAGCTTTCCAGTTCCCATTTCAGCGCAGCGTTGGCCGCGCGGTCGATGCCGCAGGCGACGATCGCAGCACCCCCTGCAGCGAGGCGTCTGGCGGTTGCGAGGCCAATCCCGGTCGTGCCCGTCACCAAAGCCACCTTGCCGTCGAAATCCTTCATTGGGAAAACTCCTTCATTCGCTGTCCGAAACCGTTCCTAGTTTGACACCCATTGTGGTCCAACAATAGGTTGCCGTTCTCTCGCAGAAGGAAGCGGCAATGGAACAGTGCTGGCGCTGGTATGGACCGAACGATCCGGTAACGCTCGATCATGTCAGGCAGGCCGGTGCGACCGGCGTGGTGAGCGCCTTGCACGATATCTACGACGGTCGCGCCTGGCCGCTCGAGAGCATTCTGGAGCGCAAGCGTGTCATCGAGGCCGCCGGCCTGACATGGTCGGTGGTCGAGAGCATTCCGGTCCACAACTCCTTCAAGATCGGCACGCCGGAACGCGAGCGCTACGCCGGCTACTATCGCGACTCAATCCGCGCGCTCGCCAAGGCCGGCATTGCGACGGTCTGCTACAATTTCATGCCGGTGGTCGACTGGACGCGCACGGATCTCGCCTATCGGCTGCCAACGACAGGTTATGCGCTGCGTTTCGACGCGATCGATTTCGCGGCCTACGATTTGTTTGTGCTGAAGCGCGTCAATGCCGAGGCCGGCTATACCCCCGCCCGCATCGCCGAGGCGGAAGCGCGGCTGAAGGAATTGAGCGGCGAGGCGATCGACAGGATCGAGCGCAATCTGATCGCCGGCCTGCCGGCAACCGAGCGCAGTTATAACAGGGACAGTTTTCGCGAGGCCCTGGCGGAATACGACGCGATCGGGCCAGGGGAGCTGCGCGACAACCTTGCCTGGTTCCTGCGCGAGATCATTCCTGTGGCCGAAGAGGAGGGGGTGCGCATGTGTATCCATCCCGACGACCCGCCCTTCTCGCTCTATGGCCTGCCACGCATCGTTTCGACCGCCGAGGATGCGCGTTTCATCCTCAACGCCGTCGACAGCCCCGCCAACGGCCTGACGTTCTGCACCGGCTCTTATGGCACGCGCGCCGACAACGACATCGTCGCCATGGTCAAGGAATTCGCCGACCGCATCCATTTCGCCCATCTGCGCAACATCACCATCGAGGATGACGGCTCGTTCCACGAGGCCGAGCATCTCGAGGGCGGCACGGACATGGCGCATGTGATCCTGGCTCTGATGCAGGAAGAGGCGCGCCGCCGCCGGGAGGGCCGTGCCGACTGGCGTATTCCGATGCGGCCCGACCATGGCCATCTGCTCGCCGACGATATCGGCAAGACCAGGATCAATCCCGGCTATTCGCTGATCGGCCGGCTGAAAGGCCTCGCCGAGCTGCGTGGCATCATGCGCGCCATCGAGCGGTTCGAGCTGGCTTGAGTGGTTCCCTCAATTCGGCTGGCAGGATCTGAAACTATCGCGCCGGTTTTGCACTCCCGCGGTGCTTGTATGCCACATTGATGAGAAACGCCCTGGGCCGCAGTTCGGCGAAGCTGGGCATGGATTGTCCGCATGGCTTGACGACAACCTTGGTGATGCGGCTCGATACTGGCCGCTTCGACACCATCCAGTAATGGATTGTCACAAACACCGCGATCTTTAGGAAAAATCTCCACGCGCGATGCTTTGAATTACACTAAATCCATAGACAAAGATCGATCCCGTGCTGAGCGCGTTTGTCTGGGTTGTCATATGGCAAAATCTCCTATTATTCTCAATGGCTTCACCATGAATGCCGTCTCCCATGTCGCCTACGGCCTTTGGCGTCATCCGGCCGACCAGGCCTATCGACATGCCGAGCTGGACTACTGGATCGAACTTGCCAAAGCACTGGAGGAGGGCGGCTTCGATTGCTTGTTCATCGCCGACGCGCTGGGCCTTCTCGACGTCTATGGCGGTGGATACGACGCCTCGCTGGCAAAGGGCGTGCAGTCCCCCGTCAACGATCCGCTGTTGCTGGTCTCAGCGCTTGCCGGCGCGACAAGCCGGCTGGGTTTCGGCGTCACCGTTTCGACGACCTACGAAAAGCCATATCTGCTGGCGCGCAAATTCACCACGCTCGATCATCTCACCAAGGGGCGGATCGCCTGGAACGTCGTCACCTCGCAGCTCGACAGCGCGGCGCGCAATCTCGGTCTCGACAGGCAGGTGGCGCATGACGAGCGCTACGAGATCGCCGACGAGTTCATGGATGTCGCCTACAAGCTCTGGCAGGGTTCCTGGGAAGACGGTGCCCTGGTGCGTGATCGCGGCAGCGCCGCCAACCCGGACGGTCTCTATACCGATCCGGAAAAGGTCCATCCGATCGGTCATTCCGGTCGCTACTTCAACGTTCCGGGTCCGCATCTCTCGGAGCCCGGTCCGCAGAGGGTGCCGGTGCTGTTCCAGGCGGGCGGTTCGCCGCGCGGCCAGCGCTTTGCCGCTCGTCACGCGGAGGTGGTCTTTGTCGCCGGTGCCGATGTCGATGGCATCCGCCGCAATGTCGCTGAGGTGAAGCGGCTTGCCCGCGATGAAGGCAGGGCTCCAGGCAGCATCAAGTTCATATCCGCGGTCTCGGTGATCACGGATGAAACCGACGCCGCCGCGGCCGCCAAGCTCGCTGACTACAGGTCGCACTACGATGTCGAAGGCGCGCTGGTGCATTATTCGGCAACGACCGGCATCGATTTTTCCAGGCACGATCTCGACCAGCCTATCCGCTACACCGAAACCGATTCCAACCGCTCCCTGCTGCGCATGTTCGACGACCCGTCGTCGGGCCGCCAGTGGACCTTGCGCCAGGCGTTTTCCCCGGAGGGCGGTTTTGGGCGCGGCAAGTCGTTTGTCGGCGGTCCGAAGACCGTTGCGGACGAGCTCGAGCAATGGCTGGAAGCCACCGATACCGACGGCATCAATTTGACGCATGTGGTCAGCCCCGGCAGCTTCATCGATTTCTCCGCCCATGTCGTTCCCGAGTTGCGGCGGCGCGGGCGCATTCGCGAGGATCTCGGTCCCTCGCTGCGCTCCAGGCTCTTCGGGCGTGACAGCCGCCCGCCCGCCGATCATCCGGCGGCGCAACACGCTTTCTCGCAGGGCCGTCAGCCGGAGGCTTTGGTATCATGACCATCCACGCCACCGTTCAGCATGAACAGCGCAGCGATTTCCAAGGCTGGGCCGAGAAGGCCGAGGAGGTCGTGCGCGAACTCAAGCGAACAGCTGCAGCGCGCGATCTGGCCGGGGCCGCCCCGCATGCCGAGATAGACCTTTTGCGTCTGGCCGGCCTGCTGACGATCTATATTCCCAAGCGATTTGGCGGCGGTGGCGCGACGCCGGCCGAAGTGCTCAGGATCGTCCGCATCCTGGCCAGGGGCGATACATCGATAGCCCAGATCGTCATCTACCATCTCTTCGGCACGGCAATCGGATTGGACGGCGACAACAAGTCCCTGATCGAAAGACGGCTTCAAGGCTTTCTCTCCAAGGGCTGGTTTCATGCCGGCATCGCGCAGGCCGCCTATGAGCCGCTTGTCGAGGCGAGGCAGGTGGACGGCGGTTTCGTGCTCAACGGCGCCAAGCCTTTCACCAGTGGTGCGCAGGTGGCCGACACGCTGCAGGTCTGGGTGCGCTTTGCCGGGAGCACGCGGATCGCCGGCACCGATGCCAGCGGTCATATCGGCCAGTTCATCGTCGCCAACCCCACGTCAGGCCTCAGCTTCGGCAATGACTGGGACAATATCGGCCAGAGGCTGACGGTGAGCGGCAGTGCGGCGCTCGAAAATGTCGCCGCATCCGCCGACGATCTGGTCGGGCATTGGCCTGATGATACGGTTCATCCGCCGCATGCCACGCTGCATGTGCCGATCGTTCATGCAGCCTTCGGCGAACTTTATCTCGGCACCGCCCTTGCTGCCCTGGAAGACGCCAGGGATTACATCACCCAACGCGGCAGGCCATGGCTGTCCTCGCCGGCAAAGAAAGCCGCCGAGGACACGCTGGTTGTCGAGCGCTTCGGCCGGCTTTCGATCGCGCTGGCGTCCGCGCAGGCGCTCGCGGACGCCGCCGGCGAGGCCGTGCAGCGCGCCTTCGAGCGCGGTAAGGATCTCACGGCGGAAGAGCGCGGCCGCGCCGCGGCAATCGCCTACCAGTCGAAGGTGCATTCGACCGAGGTCGCCCTAGAAGTGACGTCGCGGATATTCGAGCTCACCGGCGCCCGCTCGACGGCGCGCTCGTTCGGCTTCGACCGCTACTGGCGCAACGTCCGCACCCACAGCCTGCATGATCCCGTCCACTACAAGGTGCTGGAAGTTGGTGACTTCGCGCTTAACGGCCGTGTGCCGCCGCCAACCTACTATTCGTGAGCCGAAGCATGGCAAGTTCCACCCATAAGGCGGTCAAGCCTCTCATCCTCAACGGCTTCGGTATGACCGTGGTCGGTCACGTGTCGGCGGGCCTCTGGCGTCATCCGAGCGACCGCGCCAACACCTACACCAGCCTCGAATACTGGACCTCGCTGGCAAAGCTGCTCGACGACGGCGGCTTCGACGCGCTGTTCCTCGCCGACGCGCTTGGCCACCTCGATGTCTTCCGGGGGACACCGGATGCGTCGCTGCGCACCGCAGCCCAGTCGCCGGTCAACGACCCGCTGCTGCTGGTCTCGGCAATGGCCGCCGCCACCAAGCATCTCGGCTTCGGCATCACCGTGTCGACCACTTACGAGCAGCCCTATCTCCTGGCCCGCAAGTTCACCACGTTGGATCATCTGACCAAGGGCCGCATCGCCTGGAACGTCGTCACCTCGGTTCTGGAATCGGCGGCGAAGAATCTCGGCCTGGAACGCCAGATCGACCATGACGAGCGTTATGATCTGGCGCAGGAATTCCTGGATGTCACCTACAAGCTCTGGGAGGGATCCTGGGAGGACGGGGCGGTCGTGCACGATCGTGAGAAGGGGCTCTACACCGACTCTTCCAAAGTCCATCCGATCGGCCATCTCGGCAAATATTTCTCCGTGCCCGGCGCGCATCTCGCGCAGCCCAGTCCGCAGCGCACGCCGCTTCTGTTCCAGGCGGGAACCTCGCCGCGCGGGCGCGAATTCGCTGCTCGCAACGGCGAGGTGGTGTTCCTCGGCGGCACCAGCACGGCCTCCATCCGCCGCTCGGTCGAGGCGATCCGTGCCCGCGCCGTCGAACTCGGACGGGCGCCGGATGCGATAAAGTTTATCACCGCGGTCACCGTCATCACCGGAGCCACGGACGAAGAGGCCGAGGCCAAGCACAAGGACTATCTATCCTACACCAGTGTCGAAGCGGCCCTGGCGCTGTTTTCGGCATGGACCGGCGTCGACTGGTCGCAATACCCACTCGACCACCCGCTCGAATATATCGAGACAAATGCCGGCCGTTCAGCCCTTGCCAATCTGACGCGGATCGATGCCGACCGGCGCTGGACCGTGGCCGGGATCGCCGAGTATATCGGGCTCGGCGGCATCCATCCCAAGCTGGTCGGCTCACCGCAGAGGATCGCCGACGAGCTCGAACGCATCGCCGATGAATCCGGCGTCGACGGCTTCAACCTGGCCTATGTCGTCAGTCCGGGCACGTTCGAGGACTTCATCGAATTCGTCGTCCCGGAGCTGCGGCGGCGGGGTCGCATCCGGGAACGTGGCGCGCCCGGCACCACGATCCGCGAGCGCTTCCAGGGAGCGGGCCAGCGGCTGCTGCGCGACGACCATCCGGGAACAGCCGCACGCGACCGCTCGAACTGGGGTACCATCGTCGAGGCGGCCGAGTGAGCGGCATCCATCTCCACTGGTATCTGCCGACCAACGGCGACAGCCGGGAAATCGTCGGCTCTGGCGATGATTCCCATCTCGGCAACGGCCCGTCACGATCGCGGTTTCGGGAAGCGAGCCTCGATTATCTCTCGCTGGTCGCCAAGACCGCGGAGACGTTGGGCTTCGAAGCCGTGCTGACGCCGACCGGAACCTGGTGCGAGGATGCCTGGATAGTCACGGCAGCACTGGCGCAGGTCACGACGCGGTTGAAGTTCCTCGTCGCCTTCCGTCCCGGCCTGATCTCGCCGACGCTGGTCGCCCACCAGGCGGCGACCCTTCAGCGCATATCGGGTGGGCGGCTGCTGCTCAACGTCGTCACCGGAGGCGATCCGCTGGAGCAGAAACGCTTCGGCGATCATCTCGGCCACGACCAGCGCTATGAACGCACGGGAGAGTTCCTCGAGATCCTGCGCGGCGTGGTCCTGCCAGCCGGTTCGGGCCGGCGCTTCGATTTCAGGGGAAAGCACTATGACATCGAAGGCGCCCAGATCGATTTCGGCAAATGGCCGCTTCCCGATATCTTCTTCGGTGGCGCAAGTGGTGCTGCGCAAGCGGTCGCCGCGCGCCATGTCGACACCTATCTGGTCTGGGGCGAGAGCCCGGCAACCGAGGCTGCCCGGATAGGCCATGTGCGGGAACTCGCCGCCGCGCAGGGCCGCAAACTAAGCTTCGGCATACGCCTGCATGTCATCAGTCGCGATACCGAGGCGCAGGCCTGGGAGGAGGCCGAGAGGCTGCTGGAGAGACTGACGCCGGAGCGGATCGCGCAGGCGCAGGCAATCCTGGCGCGCACGGAATCGGCCGGCCAGCGCCGGATGAACGCGTTGCATAGCGACAGCGGCACCGCGGCGCTCACCGCGCGCAGCGTGCGCGATCTCGAAATATCGCCGCATCTGTGGGCCGGCTACGGCCTGGTTCGCGGCGGCGCCGGCACCGCGATCGTCGGCAGCCACGAGCAGGTGGCGTCGCTCATCGAGGAGTACCACGCCGTCGGTTTCGACCACTTCATCCTGTCGGGCCAGCCGCATGTCGAGGAAGCCTATCATTTCGCCGAAGGCGCGCTGGCGGTCTTGAAATCGAAAGGGCTGCTCGCAGCCTGAAACATGTGCGGCCTTTGGTGGTCGCGACAATGGAGCATGACGAGAAGACAATGTCGGACATTCAGATCTATCCGGGCCTCAGCGACGCCGAATTCGAGACCTGGGCCGAGAAGGCCCGCGACGTGGCGCGGCAACTCGCGGCAACGGCGCTCGAACGCGACCGGGCAAACAAGGACCCGGTGGAAGAACTGGCGCTGCTGCGCGAAAGCGGCCTGCTCGGCTTGGCTGCGCCACGCGAATTCGGCGGCGCCGGCGCAAACCTCGTCCAGGCGCTCAAGATCAGCCGCATCATCGCGGCCGCCGACGGCTCGATCGGACAACTGATCGCGTATCATTATTCCAACGGTGTCTGGACTTACATTCTCGGCACGCGTCAGCAGTGGGAAAAGACGGCGCGTGGCGTCGGCGCACAAGGCTGGTTCCAGGGCGGCGTCAGCAACCCGCGCGACCAGTGGAACGAGATCGAGCATGTCGGCGACCGCCGCTTCCTGAACGGCAGGCGCACCTTCGCAACCGGCGCCTCGGTGGCCCAAGTCATCACCGTCAGCCTCTGGGACAACGGCAAACGCGCTCACTATCAGATCCCGCCGACGCGCAAGGGCATCAGCTTCGGCGGCGACTGGGACAATCTCGGCCAGAGACTGACGGCGAGCGGCAGTGTCACTTTCGACCGTGTCGAAGTCTTCGAGGATGAGCTGCTCAGCGCCCTCGACGATTATGAGGGCGATGTCGAATTGCGCGACGGCCTGCGCGTCCTGTTCAGCCAGCTCATCTTCATCAATTTCTATCTCGGCATCGCCGAGGGCGCTCTTGCCGCCGCCGCCGATCATGTCCGCCGCTTCGGCCGGCCCTGGCCGGAGTCCGGGCTGGAACGGGCGATCGACGATCCCTACCATCTGGTGCTGTTCGGCCGGCTATCCGCCGGCATTGCGGCGGGCATAGCAATCGCCGACAAGGCCGCGGCGCTTTACGAGGCGGCACTGCATGCCGGAGCGTCGGTGACGGCGCAGCAATGGGGCGAACTCGCAACGATCATCGACCAGGGCAAGATCGTCGCCAACGACGTCGTGCTCGACGTGACGGCGCGCATCTTCGAAGCGACGGGCGCGCGCTCGACGGCCAACAAATATGGCCTCGACATCTATTGGCGCAACGCGCGCACCCATACCGTCCACGATCCGGTCTCCTACCGGGCGCGCGAGGTCGGCACATATCTGCTGGCCGAAACGCTGCCGAGACCGCGAACCTATGCGCAGCCGCCGCAGCCGGAAGCGCACAAGCCTGAAGCCGTGCCCACGCGGAAGGCATCATGATATCGGATGTGCGCCTGCTGACCGGGAAGGCCGAACTCGCGCAGGCCGCACGCACCTTCCGCACGGCCATGGTCGGCCTGCCGCCGCTCGGCCCGATCGACGACGCGCTGATCGACAGACTGTTCGAGCCGGATCGCACCTGGGGCGCCTTCGACGGCGAGACGCTCGTTGGCACAACCGACTCCTATTCGGGACGGATCGCGGTTCCCGGCGGCGCCTGGTTGCCGCAGGCCGCGGTCACCCATGTCGGCGTGCTGCCCACCCATACGCGGCGTGGCGCCGCCACGGCGCTGTTCAAGGCGCAGCTGCGCGCCGCGCGCGAACAGGGCGAGGCGGCGGCCACCTTGCGGGCCTCCGACGCGCGCATCTACGGCAACTTTGGCTATGCGATCGCCAATACTTCTGTCAGCCTGGAAGTCGACACCCAGCGCGCGCGCCTGCGGGCAGGGCTGACGTACTCCGACAAGATTCGGCTGATCGACAGCGACGATGCCTGGGCGATACAGGCGCGCATCTACGCGGGTCAGCCTGTTTCGCGCGCGGGCGTCATCACACGCTCGGCCTATTGGTGGGATTTTCAGGCGTTGCGCCAGACGCACAGCGGCACGCCTAACTACGTCGCCGTTCACGGCGACAAGGGTTCGGAAACCGGGTTCGTGCGCTATCACCCTGTCGGCCTCGACAGCTGGTTCACCAGCTCGGAACGCACCATCGTGGTCGATGATATCGTGGCCTACAGTCCGGCCGCCTATGTCGCGCTCGTCGCACATCTGCTGGCGGTCGACCTGCCGCATCGCATCGTCTTCTGGAGCCGTCCCGCGGACGATCTGCTGCCGTGGCTGTTCGAGGATTTTCGAAGCGTTCGCGTTTCGGCGGCGCGCGACGAAACATGGCTGCGGCTCCTGGACGCTGAAAAGGCTCTAACAGCCCGGTCCTATGCCGGGCAGGGCAGCGTCGTGCTGGAAGTCTCCGATGCCATCCTGCCCGAGAACGCGACCAGGCTGCGCCTCTCGCCAGAAGGAGCCGAGCGCACCAATCTGTCCGCCGCCGTGGTGACGGACGTGGCCGCGGTTTCGGCGGCCTATCTCGGCGGCGTGAAGTGGTGGCAGCTCGCGCAGACGGGGCGCCTCGGCGACTTCGACCGGGCTGCGGTCGAAACGCTCGACACGCTGTTCACGGCGCCGGCCTTGCCTCATTCCGGAACAATGTTTTGACAGGCGGAGCTAATATAAAATGTATTTTGAAAGTGTGTTTGAAAAATGGGTAATTTTATCTCAAAATTATTCTCGCTAAATGCAATGGTATTTTGAAGAATTATTTATAATCGGAGAGAAGTAATGACAACACATGTTGCGCGTAAGTTACTATTGGGAATTGCAGGTGGCATTCTGTCGATTTATGTTCTTGGTTCATCCGCGCAAGCGGAAGATCTGAAACATGGCGGGGTCCTGCGGATTGCTTCGATCCAGTCCGATCTCGATGCGTTCGATCCGCTCACCGGCTACAGCATCGATTCCTGGGAAATCCTGCGCGCAACAACGCGCCAGTTGGTGACCTATCCCGGCTCGCCAGCCGGCCTCAAGGAGGACACCACGCTCGTGCCGGATCTCGCCAAGTCCTGGGACATCAGCGACGACGGCAAGGTCTACACCTTCCATTTGAAGGACGACGTGTTCTTCTCCGGCAGCATCGAGCGCAAGATCGTCGCCAGTGATTTCGTCTATGGCGTCAAGCGCTTCTGCGATCCCAACAAGCAGGTCGCCGCCATCAACTATTTCAACCTCGTGATCTCCGGCTTCGTCGACTATTGCAAGGAATTCGCGAAAGTGCCGACAGGCGATCTCGCTGCGACCAAGGCTTTCACCGACACGCACGAGATTGCCGGCGTCTCGGCTCCCGACGAGCACACGCTGGTCATCAAGTCGGACACCAAGAACTACGACTTCCTCAACATCCTTTCGATGAATTTCGTGTCCCCGGTGGCGCCCGAGATCGCGTCCAAATATTTCCCGGACTCGCTGGAGTCGCGCAAGAACCTGCCGTCCAGCGGCCCTTACTATGTCGACACCTATGAGCAGGGTCAGAAGCTGGTTCTGAAGAAGGCAAAGAATTTCAAGGCGGAGTCCGACCAGGCGCGCAGGGCCTATGCCGATGAGATCGATATCGATTTCACCGCCAACAGCGAGGACAGCGTCGTCCAGAAGATCATCGCCGGTGAGGCTGATCTGTCGCTCTATCTCGACATCCCGCCCATTCCGACGATCCAGCGCTTCCTGTCGCAGAAGAGCCCCGACATCCATGTGACGAACAGTGGATCGGCGAACTTCATCACCTTCAACCAGCGGCCGGTGGTCAAGAGCGACGGGGCCGAGGCGCTGCGCAAGCTGAAGGTCCGGCAGGCGCTGACCTATGCGGTGAACCGCGAACATCTGGCGCAGACCCAGGCTGGCTCGATCGGCGCGGTGCCGCTCACCCAGATCATCACCTCGACCATTCTCGGCTACGAGAAGTTCGACCCGTATCCGACCGAAAGCTACAGGGGTGATCCGGCCAAGGCAAAGGAACTGCTCGCCGAAGCGGGATATCCGAATGGCATTGCGTTCGACGCGATCTACAGGGGCAACGCGCAGTTCGAAGCGATTGCCGTGACGCTGAAGGAGGATCTGGAAGCAGCGGGTATCACGCTCAACCTGATCCCGATCCCGCCGACGCAGTGGTACGCCTTCATCCAGGATCCGAAGAGCCGCTGGGACGTGTCCCTCGGCGGCACATTCTCCCCGGACTGGCAGGGACCGAGCACGCGCATGCTCCTCGGCGGCTGGCTGAATTCGGACGCGGCACCTTGCGGCACCGGCAACGTCCACGCCATCTGCTACAGCAATCCGGAACTCAACAAGCTCGCGGCGCAGGCCTATCCCTCCGACGATCCGGGACCGATCTGGACGAAGGCCGACAAACTCGTCTCCGCCGATCTGCCATGGATCCCGTTGTTCGAGAAGCGCAAGGTCGTGGTCACTTCCGATCGCCTCGCCAACTGGGTGTGGTCGTCGCTGGCCGTGAATGCCGACATCACCAACATAGCCCTCAAGCAGTAGCAAGGCCGGATTGGCAAAAGGAGGCGCGCGTGCCCATCTTCTCTGTCGCCGATCTGCGCGTCGCATTCGGCGCGGTGGAAGTGGTGCATGGCGTCTCGTTTGGAGTCGAGCCAGGCAAGACACTCGCCATCGTCGGCGAATCGGGCTCGGGCAAGAGTGTGTCGCTGCTCGGCGCCACCGGCCTTCTGCCGCCGGCGGCGAGCGTACGCGGCAGCGTCCTGCACAAGGGGTTTTATATAGTGGCCCGCGCCGCCGGCTATCTGCGCGGGGGGCGGGGCGCCGACATCGGCTTCATCTTCCAGGACCCGCTCAGCAACCTTCATCCGCTGAAGACCATCGGCCAGCAGATCGCGGAAGCGATCACCGCGCACCGCAAGGTGGGACGCCGGGAGCTGCGTGGGCGCGTTCTCGATCTGCTGGCCGATGTAGGCATTCCCGATCCTGCGGCCCGAGTGAACGACTATCCCAGGCAGTTCTCCGGCGGCATGCGCCAGCGTGTGATGATTGCCGCGGCGATCGCGCTCAATCCCGGCCTCATCATCGCCGACGAGCCGACGACGGCGCTGGACGTGACCGTGCAGGCCTCGATCCTCGACCTGCTGAAGCGAATTCAGCAGGACCACGGCACGGCAATGATCTTCGTCAGCCACGATCTGGCCGTCGTTTCGGACATCGCCGACGATGTCCTGGTGATGCGCGCGGGGCACGTCGTGGAGCAGGCGCCGGCCGAGCTGATCTACAGGGCACCGCGCCAAGCCTACACCAGGGAGCTGCTCGGTGCGGCGCGGCTTGGCGGCCTGGTGGCCCGCGCGGCGCGATCATCGCTACTCCCGGCGCTGCCGTCGATGCCCGATTTGCTCTCCGTCTCGGCAATCGCGCGTTCGTTCGCAGGCCGCTCCGCCGCAGGCGGTCTGATCAGGCCGGTGCTCACGGATATCTCGTTCACCGTCCGCGAAAACGAGATCGTCGGCCTCGTCGGCGAATCCGGTTCCGGCAAGTCGACAATCGGCCGGCTGATCGCCGGGCTCGACCGGCCGGACGAGGGCAGCATCTCCCTGCGGGAGCGTATCTATTCGCGTCCGGGTGTCGGCGGCATCGCCATCGACCGGAAACTCAGGTCGGACATACAGGTCATCTTTCAGGACCCCTATGCGAGCCTCAACCCGCGGCGGCGCATCCGGTCCATTCTGGCGGAACCGTTCATCATCGGCACCAGACTGGACGCCGCGGCGATACGCCGGCGCGTGCAGGATCTGGTGCGCGACGTGGAACTTCCCGACGACGTGCTGGATCGTTACCCGGCCCAGCTTTCAGGTGGCCAGCGGCAGCGTGTCGCCATTGCGCGCGCCATCGCGCTCGAACCCTCGCTGATCGTCGCCGACGAGCCGGTATCGGCACTCGACATCACGACGCAGGCGAAGATCATCAGGCTGCTGCAGACCATTCGCCGGCAGCGAGGCCTGTCGCTGCTCTTCATCTCGCATGATCTCGGCGTCGTGTCGGAACTGTGCGACCGCGTCATCGTGCTGGAGAAGGGCGTCATCGTGGAAGCCGGCGAGACAGGCCGTGTCTTCGGCGCTCCCCGGCATCCCTACACGGTCAGGCTGATAGACGCGATCCCCGGCAAGGTCCTGCGGCGCAACCCGGTTCCCGAGCGGATCGCCGCGCATGCCTGAGATCCGTGCCCTGGCGTCCGTCCAGGACCACGTCCTGCTGGGGCATGGCGAGGTGGTGAATTCCTACAGGTCGCTGCTTCTGCGAGCGCTGCTGCGCGAACGGTCCTTTCGCATCGGCGCGCTGATCATAGGCTTCGTCACCGCCGGTGCGCTGCTGGCGCCAGTGGTCGCATGGCTGCTGGGGCACGGGGTGACGGAGCAGTTCCGCGATACGGCGTTGACCGAGATGGGACTGCCGACTGGCCCCACGTTCGAATTTCCACTTGGCGCCGACGGCAACGGCCGCGACGTGCTGGTCAGAACGCTCTACGGCGCGCGCGTATCGCTGGCCATCGCCATCCCGGCGACCACGCTTGCCATGATCATCGGCACCGCCATTGGCCTCGTCAGCGGATTTCTTGCCGGTCGCGTCGACCGCGTCATTACGCAGGCGGTGGACGTCGCTTTGTCGTTTCCGTTCATCGTCACCGCGCTCAGCCTCCTGTCGCTGAACCGGGGCGTCGATGGCAAGCCGTTTGTTGCGCCCTCCCTGGTGGTGGTGCTGATCATAACCCTGTTTTCCTGGACCTACTTTGCCCGGCTGACGCGTGGCCTGGTGTTTGTCCTGCGCCGCAGCCCGCTGGTGGAAGCCGCGCAGACGATCGGCGCCTCGAAGACCAGGATCATCATGCGCGAGATCCTGCCCAACATCGCGCCGGTCATCCTGGTCTACTGGGCGGTACAACTGCCGACCAACATCATCGCCGAAGCGACGCTCTCCTTCCTCGGCGTCGGCGTGCAGGCGCCGCAGCCGAGCTGGGGCAATATGATCGCCGAGGCGCAGCGCTCATCCCTCTACCAGTTGCAGCCATGGTTCCTGCTCGGACCCGGCATCGCGCTGTTTCTGACCGTGGCCGGCTTCAACACGCTGAGCGCTGGCCTGCGCAACGTCCTCGACCCCCATCGCCGCAGCGGGTGACGCCATGATCCGGCACACAGGCGGGCTGATCTTCCGGGCACTCTCGACGCTGCTGATCGTGCTGGTGATCGCGTTCTTCATCACCCGCATAGCCTATCGCAATCCGGCCGCGATGCTGGCGCCGCGCAACGCCAGCCAGCAGGCGATCGATGCCATAGCACACGCGCTGCGGCTCAACGAGCCATGGTATCTGCAGTTGTGGTACTATCTCTACCGCGGCCCCGACATCCAGGGCGCGCCGATGGGGATCGCTCACTGGCCGCCGGCGCTGGGCTACTCCTTCCGCAAGCAGACACCGGTGACAGACCTCATCCTGTCCAAGGTGCCGGTGACGCTTTCGCTCGCCCTTGGTGCCGTCGTCATTTGGATGACGCTGTCGATCCTGCTTGGCGTGATTGCCGCGCGCCGGCAGGGCTCCTGGCTGGACAGGCTGATATCGGGCTTCGCCTATGCGAGCCTGTCGGTGCCGACGTTCCTCTCCGGCATCCTGATCTCCTATTTCCTGTTCTTCCAGCTCTCCAACCATGGGGTCTTCTGGTTTCCAAGCAGCGGTTATGTGCCGCTGACGAAAGATCCGTTCGAATGGGCCCGGCATCTGGCCCTGCCGTGGCTGACGCTGGCACTTGCCGAGATCGGCATTTTCCAGCAGCTGATCCGCGCAAGCATGCTTGAGGTTCTGGGCGAGGACTACATAAGGACGGCGCGCGCCAAGGGTGTTCCGGAATGGCGGGTCTATTACGATCATGCGTTGAAGGCCGCGCTCAATCCGGTGATCACGCTGGGTGGCCTGGAGCTTGCCGTCATCATGGGTGGGGCGATCGTCACGGAGACGATCTTCGGATTGGACGGCGTCGGCCGGCTGGCGATCAACTCGGCGCTTGAAGGCGATTTTCCGGTCGTCATCGGGACGACGATCTTCGCCGCGGCATCGTTCGTGTTCTGCACCTTCGCCGTCGACATCACAACCAGATGGCGCGACCCGGCGAGCCTGTCGTGACCGCCCGCCATCAGGCAATTCGCTCTCATTTCAGCACGGATATTGGGAAAAATATTCGCTCTGGCTGACATCGATGAAGCATGTTCCCTTATCATAATCACCTTTGTCTATAATCTTACTACACAAATAGCACCGCAATTCGCAAGCAGATCGGCCGCGTCATTCGGTGGAGCCACACTCTCCTGCGGAGCGACATCTCAGGCTCCGCGATCAATTACTCGACAAGGTGAATTCACGATGATCTCCCGCCTGTTGCGAACCATCATGCTGTCTCTGGCAGCCACGCTTCTGACGCTGACCGGACTTGCGGCACAGGAGGCGGGCGGGACGCTCAACCTGATCGTCCAGCCTGAGCCGCCGACGGTCAATATCGGCGTCAATCGTCTCGGGCCGACGACCTATGTCGGCAACAAGATCTACGAGAGCCTGTTGACCTATTCGGCCGATCTGAAGCCGCTGCCGCGCCTGGCGCAAAGCTGGTCGATTTCGGATGACGGCCTCGTCTACACCTTCAACCTGCGCCGCGATGTAAAATGGCATGACGGCCAGCCGTTCACGGCCAAGGACGTGGTGTTCAGCTTCAAGAAGTTTCTGCCGGCACTTCAGGCCCGCTCGCGACTCAACCTGGCGGAGGTGAAGGACATCGCCACGCCGGACGACCACACCGTGGTGTTCACGCTCAAGGCGCCGTACCCAGCCTTCATCTACGTCCACAACACCGCCGTGCTGCCGGCCCATCTCTATGAAGGGGTGAGCGACTTTCGCACCGCCGAGGCAAACAGCAAGTTCATCGGCACCGGGCCGTTCAAATTCGCCGAGTGGAAGAAGGGGTCCTTCATCCACCTTGTCCGCAACCCTGACTATTGGGATGCCGGCAAGCCGCATCTGAACGACATCTTCTTCCACGTCATCCCTGACGCCAACAGCCGCGCCATCGCTTTCGAAACCGGTCAGGTGGATGTGCTGCGCGCAGGCGACATCGAGAACTTCGACATTACGCGGTTGGCCGGGCTCGATGGCGTGCAACTGACCGAGGCAGGCTGGGAATTTCTTCAACCGGTCGGCTACATCCACCTCAACAACCGCCACAAGCCGCTCGACGATGCGCGGGTGCGCCGGGCGATCGCGCATGCGATCGACCGCCAGTTCATCATCGACACGATCTTTGGTGGATTCGGCCACGAGACCAACGGCCCGCTGTCGCGTCTGTCGCGGTTCAAGGACACATCGGTCGAAACGAAATATGAATTCGACCTGGCCAAGGCGAACGCCATCCTCGACGAGGCCGGCCTGAAGCCCGACGCCAACGGCGTGCGCTTCGAACTGCAGTTCGTTCCGCTGCCGTATGGCGAGCTGTGGCAGCGCGAGGCGGAATATATCCGGGAGGCGCTGACGTCTGTCGGCATCAAGGTCAACATCGTGGCGACCGACGTGCCGGGCTGGTTCAAGCGGCTGACCACCTTCGACTATGATCTTGCCGAAAACTTTGTCTACACCACCCCCGACCCGGCAATCGGCATCAGCTATGCCTACACCACGCTCGAAGGCGACAATGCGGGCACGACCGGCGGCAATGTCCATGGCTATTCCAACCCCGAGGTCGACAGACTGCTGGCCGACGCCGCCCATGAGAACGACTTCGACAAGCGCAAGGCGCTCTATTCGCAAGCCCAGAAGATCATCTCCGCCGACGTGCCGCTCATCTGGACGCACGACATCGTCTTTCCGACGCTCTACCGAACCAAGGTTCACAATCTGATCGCGACCGGTCTCGGCACAGATGAAAACTTCGCCGATGTCTGGCTGGCGAAATAGCTGGCGGGGCTGGGTAGGATGGATCGTCTTGGCTTCCTGACGGGACGGGCCGCCCGCGCGGTTCTCATCCTGTTTGGGGTTATCGTGCTCAACTTCGTGCTGCTGCGCCTCGCGCCGGGAGATGCGGCATCCGTCCTGGCCGGGGATCAGGGCGCGGCCGACCCGGCCTTTGTCGCGGAACTGCGCCACGATCTCGGGCTTGATCGCTCCGTGCCCGAGCAATTGTGGATCTACACCAAGTCGCTGGCGCGTCTCGACTTCGGCCAATCCTACCGCGACCAGCGTCCTGTTATCGATATCATCGCGGAAAGGCTGCCGGCCACACTGCTTCTGACATTGACCGCCTTTGGCTTTGCGTTGGGGACCGGCATTGCGCTCGGGTCTATCGCCGCCCGGCACGCCGGCAGTCTGCTCGACACCGTGCTGACCGGCATTTCGGTGATGTTCTTTGCCATGCCGCTGTTCTGGACCGGCCTGATGGCGATCCTGCTGTTTTCGGTCTGGCTGAACTGGCTGCCGTCCTACGGCATGCAGACGGTAGGCGAGGGCGGGTCGGATCTCTCGCTTATCGGGGATGTCGCCGTTCATCTCATTCTTCCGGCTCTGACGCTCGGCCTGTTCTACATGGCCATCTACATGCGCGTGACGCGCGCCTCGGTGCTCGACGTGCTCGATCGCGATTTTGTCCGTACCGCCAGGGCCAAGGGCCTGAAACCGGGATTGATCTGGCGCCAGCATGTGCTGAGGAACGCGCTGCTGCCGATCATCACCTTCGCCTCCTTGCAGGCCGGACAACTGATCGGCGGGTCGATCCTGATCGAGACGGTGTTCGCCTGGCCGGGCGTCGGGCGTCTCGCCTTCGATGCCCTCATGCAGCGGGACTACAACCTCTTGCTGGCGATCTTCTTCATCACCTCGACAATCGTCGTCGTCATCAACCTGGCCGCGGATTTTCTCTACGTTGCCGCCGATCCGCGCATCGAAATGGGAGCTTGAGGCGATGGCCTTGCCGCGAACCCCGTTCCTCAGGCATCCGGGCGCCGTCGCCGGCGCGCTGATCCTGATCGCGATCCTCCTGATGGCGATCTTCGCCGGTATCCTCTTTCCGGGCGATCCCTGGCGCATGGTTGCGCGCCCGAACCTGCCGCCCTTCAGCCCGGGTCATCTGTTCGGCACCGACATGCTCGGCCGTGATCTTGCGGCCGGCATCGCCCACGGGGCGCAGGTCACGCTGCTGATCGCTCTGGCGGTGACGCTGCTCGCCGTCGCCTTCGGCACGGCGATAGGTGCTGTCGCCGGCTATTTCGGCGGCTGGGTCGACGACGTCGCCATGCGGTTCACCGAGTTCTTCCAGACCATCCCGAGCTTCCTGCTGACGGTCGTCACCGTTGCGATCGTCGCGCCTTCGCTGGCTTCGATCATCCTGGCCATCGCAATCGTCAGCTGGCCGCAGATCGCCCGGCTGGTCCGGGCCGAGGTGCTGAGCCTCGTCAACCAGGACTTCGTGCGGGCGGCACGGGTTGGCGGGCTGTCGACTGCCCGGATCATCTGGGGGCACATCCTTCCCAACGTGCTGTCGCCGGTGATCGTTGCCGCTTCGTTGATGACGGCGACCGTCATCCTGATCGAATCGGGCATCAGCTTCCTTGGTCTGGGCAATCGCGAGTTCGTCTCCTGGGGCTATCTGCTCGGCACCGGCAGGACCGCCTTTCGCGTCAACTGGTGGCTGTCGACCATTCCGGGCCTGGCGATCTTCCTCACCGTACTTTCCCTGAACCTCGTCGGCGACGGCCTGAACCATTGGCTCAACCCTCGCAACAGCAATCGCGGTGGGCGCGCATGACGGCTCTGGTCGAGATCGCGGGTCTCTCCATCGCCTTGCCGGAGCACGCCGATCGAGCATTGGCCGTCGAAGACGTGTCGTTGCGTATCGATCGTGGCGAAGTGCTCTGCCTGGTCGGCGAATCCGGATCTGGCAAATCGGTATTGGCCGCGGCCATTGCCGGCCTGTTGCCTGCCAAGCAGCTCCGGATCGCCGCTGGTGCGATCCGTTTCGATGGCCGCGACATTGCCGGGATCAGCGAGGCTTCGTTCCGCCTGCTGCGCGGCAAGCGCATTGGCTTCATCTTCCAGGAACCGATGAGCGCGCTCAATCCGGTGCTGACCATCGGCCGCCAGATCGAGGAAGCGCTCGCCGCGCATGATGGCGGCGACCGCAAGGCGCGCACCGCTCGCGTGCTGGAACTGGCGCGGGCAACCAGGCTTCCGGATCCCGAGACGATCATTCACCGCTACCCGCACCAACTCTCGGGCGGACAGCGGCAACGGGTGATGATCGCCATGGCGATCGCCAATGATCCGGACCTGCTGATCGCCGATGAACCCACCACCGCGCTCGACGTCACGACGCAAGCGGAAATCCTGCGGCTGATCCTTGAAATCCGCGAAAGGCTCGGCCTCGCCGTTCTGTTTATCACCCATGATATCGGCGTGGTCGCCGATATCGCCGATCGCGTCGTGGTGATGAAGGAGGGCCGGGTGATTGAGAGCGGCAGAGCAAACGACGTCCTCGAAGCGCCATCGCAGCCCTACACACGCCGCCTGATCGAAGCCGTTCCGGTTCTTCATACCAGTGCAATTCAAAGACGGGACGCAGGGGATCCGTTTCTCGTTGTCCGCGGGCTGAGCAAGACCTATCGTGATCGCCGCGCCCCTTGGCGGCGGCAGGCCTCCGCCACCAGGGCGCTGGACGGTGTCAATTTGACGATTGGGCGCGGCGAGACGGTCGCCCTCGTCGGTGAATCCGGTTCGGGCAAGACGACGCTCGGCCAATGCGTCGTCGGACTGGCCGACTGGGATGAAGGCAGCCTGAGCTTCGACGGTGGCGATCTCGCCGGCACGACACGGGAGCGCACTTTACGTCCGCGTATCCAGATGGTGTTTCAGGATCCGATCGCCTCCCTCAATCCGCGCCATCGCGTCCGCCGCATCCTTACCGAAGCCGCCATAGTCAACGGCCTTTCACGCGAGAGGGCGGAGGAGAGCATGTCCCGCCTCCTTGTCCGCGTCGGACTTGACCCCGGTGCGGCCGATCGTTTCCCGCATGCCTTTTCAGGCGGCCAAAGGCAGCGTATTGGCTTGGCGCGAGCACTCATGCTTGAGCCCGACCTGCTCGTCGCCGACGAACCGGTCTCGGCCCTGGATGTCTCGATACAGGCGCAGATTCTCGACCTTCTGGCGGAAATCAAACGCGATCTTGGCCTGTCGATGCTGTTCATCACGCACGATCTTCGTGTCGCCTCGGCGATCGCCGACCGCATCGTCGTCATGCAGAGCGGCAAGATCGTCGAGGACGGTCCCGCCGAACAGGTTTTGACACGTCCCGGATCCGACTATGCGCGTGCGCTGCTGGCGGCGGTCCCAGGCCTGTCCTGGGAGCGGAGCCGCAGCCAGATCGACCGGGCCGCCGCGGAATAGAGGCGTGATACCGGTCGCAGGGCAAATCTACCAATCTTGTAGAATTAACAAAAACGCGCTGTCCGTCTTGCCCGAGCGATACTGGAATTTCCCCACCTGCCACCGAAAGGGATGGCGTTTTCTTTGTTTCCATCGCCTGCGGTGCGACGCTTCGATCACCAAACAAGAGGTCGAAATGAGCAGTTCTGCTGGTAAACAAACGATTCCGGTGCTGGATTTTTCCCGCTATGAAGCCGATCCGGCATCTCGCAAAGAATTCATCGAGGGACTGCGGCGCGCTGCACGCGATGTTGGCTTTTTTTACCTGACCGGACATGGCATCGCACAATCGCTGATTGACGATGTGCTTGGCACGTCACGACGTTTCTTTGCCTTGCCGGACAAGGACAAGCTCCAGATAGAGATGGTCAACTCGCCGCATTTCCGCGGCTACAACCGGATTGGACAGGAACTGACGAAAGGCCAGAGGGACTGGCGCGAGCAGGTCGACATCGGCTCGGAGGCACCGGCGCTGCCGCGCAATGCCTCGTTGCCGGCCTGGACGCGCCTGCAGGGACCAAACCAATGGCCGACCGCCTTGCCCGAGCTGAAGCCGCTTCTGCTGGAGTGGCAGGATCGCCTCACCGATCTTTCGACGCGCCTGCTGAAAGCCTTTGCCATTGTCCTGGAGCAGGATGAGGGTGCTTTCGAAGCCATCTATGCCGGCACGCCGAACCACCTCATCAAGATCATCCGCTATCCCGGCCGTGACGCGACCGAAAGCGAGCAAGGCGTCGGTGCGCACAAGGACAGCGGCTTCCTGACGCTCCTGCTGCAGGAAAGGCAGAAGGGGCTGCAGGTCGAAAGCGCCGATGGCGATTGGATTGACGCCGAGCCGCGCGCCGGCACCTTTGTCGTCAACATCGGCGAACTGCTGGAAATGGCGACCGATGGCTACCTGAAGGCCACCGTGCACCGGGTCGTAACGCCGCCAGCCGGCACCGACCGGCTGTCGGTCGCCTTCTTCCTCGGCGCTCCGTTCGATGCCGAGATTCCGCTCCTGGATTTGGCGCCGCACCTGAAGGCGCAGGCGAACGGGGTCACCCGCGATCCGCAGAATCCGCTCTACCGCAATTCCGGGCAAAACGCGCTGAAGAGCCGGTTGCGTTCGCATCCCGACGTCGCGCGGCGCCATCACGCCGATCTGCTGGCCGTCCAGGCACGCGCCGAAGCTGTCCCGGTCGCTTGACCGCCACAACCATCAGGAAGGAACGATAAATGACCCTGGAAAATCTTTCTCCCGAGACCCTTGCCCTTCACGGCGGCTCCTGGCGCGCCGATCCCGCCACCGGCGCCGTTGCCGTACCTATTTACCAGACCACGTCTTACCAGTTCCAGGACACCGGCCATGCCGACCGGCTGTTCGCCCTCGATGAGATCGGCCATATCTACACGCGCGTCTCGAACCCGACGCAGGATGCGCTGGAGACCCGCATCGCGGCGCTGGAAGGGGGTGCTGCTGCCCTTCTTGTGTCCTCCGGCCAGGCGGCTTCAGCCTATTCGGTGCTGAACCTTGCCGGCGCCGGCGACAACATCGTCTCCGCCACCGATCTCTATGGCGGCACCTGGGCCCTTTTTGCCGCGACCCTGAAGCACCTGGGGGTGGAAGTACGGTTCGTCGATCCGTCCGACCCTGAGAATTTCCGCCGTGCCACCGATGCGCGGACACGCGCCTACTATGCGGAATCGCTGCCCAATCCGAAGCTGCAAGTCTTCCCGATCAAGGAAGTCGCTGACATCGGCCGGTCGCTCGGCGTGCCGTTGATCGTCGACAACACCGCGGCACCGCTGAGCATCAGGCCGTTCGACCATGGCGCGGCTGTCGTGGTCTATTCGGCGACGAAATACATTGGCGGCCACGGAACCTCGATCGGCGGCATCGTCATCGATGGCGGCAACTTCCCATGGGAAGACCATGCCGAACGCTTCCCGACGCTGAACCAGCCCGATCCAAGCTATCACGGCAAGGTTTGGGTCGAGGCGGCCAAAGCGCTTGGACCGGTGGCGTATGTACTGCGCATCCGCACCGTGCTTCTGCGCGACGTCGGTGCCGCGATCAGCCCGTTCAATGCCTTCCAGCTGCTGCAAGGCCTGGAGACGCTGCCCTTGCGCCTCCGTCAACACAATGAGAACGCCATCAAGGTGGCGGAGTTTCTGCGCGGTCATCCAAAGGTAAGCAACGTCATCTTCCCACGCTACCAAAGCGGCGAGAGCAAGCGCCGGGCCGACGCCTATTTCCGTCAGGGCAGCTACGGCGCGCTGGTCGGGTTCGAACTCAAGGATGGCCGCGAGGCTGGACGTTCCTTCATCAACGGGTTGAAGCTGCTCTATCACGTCGCCAACATCGGCGATGCGCGCTCGCTGGCTATCCATCCATCGACCACGACCCACTCGCAGCTTTCGCCGGAAGAGCAGCTCGCGACCGGCGTGACGCCCGGTTATGTCAGGCTTTCCGTCGGCATCGAGCATCCTGACGACATCATTCGCGATCTTGAACAGGCGCTCGATCAGGCCGTCGGCGATCGCGAATTGAAGGCCGCCTGAGGCATTTCTGCTGGCGAACAAATCGTCGGCTCCACATCGATCCGGTCACAGGAGGGTACAATGACTTCCAGCAGGAAAATCGGGGCAACATCGAAGATCTCGCGGCGCGGCGTGTTGCGCGCCGCCGGCACACTCGGTGTTGGCGCCGCGGCTGTGGCCCTGCTCGCCAGGCCGACCAGCTACGCCATAGCCGGCAATGCGACCAAGGTGCGGTTGTCATGGACCGAGTTCGCGGCCTGCCATTCGCCGATCGCCTTCGCCCTTTCGAAGGGCATCTATGCCAGGCATGATCTCGACATCGAACTCTACTATCAAGGTGCCAGCGGCCAGACGCTGATCCAGTCGATCGCCACCAACAAGACGGATGCCGGCGCCGGCTTGCTCTATGACTGGGTCAAGCCGCTGGAGCAGGGGCTGGACGTCAAGCTGTTCGTCGGCTCACATGGCGGCTGTACAAGGCTGCTGGCGTCCGAGGCCTCCGGCGTCACCACGCTCGAAGGTCTGAAGGGCAAGACCATCGTCTCCTATGACGTCGCCAGCCCGCCAAAGCACTCCTTCCAGGTTGCGCTGGCCAAGGCAGGCCTCGATCCCGAAAATGATGTGAACTGGCTCAACGTGCCGTTCGATCTGGTCGGCGAAACGGTTGGCAAGGGTCAGGCCGATGCGCTGGCGCATCTCGATCCGTGGGCCTATTCCCACAAGAAGAAGTTCGACCTTGTGGAAGTCGCCAACACGCAAACCGGCTCGTTCGAAGGTGCAGTCTGCTGTGTGCTTGGCGTCAATTCGGCTTTCCTGGATGCCAACAAGGATGCCATCCGGCGGTTGGCCGAGGCCGACATCGAGATCCACGAATATGCCGCGGCGCATCCAGATGAGGTGGCAAAGTGGTTCGTCGACAATCTCAACCCGGGTTTCCCCTTTGAAGATATCCGCGACGAGATTGCGTCATGGGTGTTGCACAACCATCCGGTCGGCAAGGATCTGCAGGATCAGGTGAAGCATGCGGCCGCTGATCTGTCGCTGATCAAGGTGCTCGATCCCACCACCGACCCGGCGGAACTCGCGCAGCGGGTGACGGTCGACATTCTGGCCTGACGGTTGCGGTGATGAGCGCAGCGATCGACGAGGACGCAGGCGAAAAGAGTGTTTCTTCCGCTTCTGCCGGGCCGGTGTGGAAGCACGGGCTCTATGCCGCCTCGGCTTGGCTGCTCGCTGCCATTGTCACGATTGCCTTCCCCGATGTCGTTCCGTGGGGTAGCCGCGATGTCTTCGTCGCCCTGCTGGTCGCCGGAGCGATGATCCTGGCCGGTCTTGCATTCAGCGTCGAAAAGCTTGGCGGATTTGGCCGCGGGCTGATGCACTACGGTCCATGGCTGATTGTGCTGGGCCTTTGGTTCGCGGTCTGGGAGTTGATCACCGCCAAGCTCGGCTGGATGCCGAAACCATTCTTCACGCCGCCGCACGGCCTCCTGCATGTCTATATCGTCGACTGGCAACGCATCCTCATCTGCATCGCTTACACCGCGCGGCTGTGGACCATCGGCTTCTTCAGCGGCATCATTGTCGGCTTCATTGGCGGCGTGGCGCTAGGCTGGTCCAAAAACTTCGCCTATTGGGGCATGCCGGTGCTGAAGCTGATCGGCCCCGTGCCGGCGAGCGCCTGGATCCCGGCAACCTTCTTCCTGTTCCCGACGACGTTCCAGGCGAGCCTGTTCCTGGTCGCGCTTGCATCCGGCATACCGGTCGCGATCCTGACCGCGTCGGGCGTCAACTCGGTCAACCGCTCCTTCTACGACGTGGCGCGTACGCTTGGCGCCAGCAGCCGCTATCTGGTTCTTCGCGTGGCGATACCGGCCGCTCTGCCGCATGTCTTCGTCGGCCTGTTCATGGGGCTGTATTATTCCTTTGCCGTGCTGGTGGTCGCCGAAATGCTCGGCGCGAAATACGGTCTGGGCTGGTATCTGCAGTTCCAGACGGCCTATTCGGCCTACGCCAACGTCTACGCGATGCTGATCGTCATGGCATTGCTCTGCTCGGGTCTGGTCAAGCTGCTGTTCGTCGCGCGCGACCGGCTGCTCGTTTGGCAGAAGGGTGTCGTACAATGGTAGCCTTCGGCACCACTCGCGTCGCGGTCGATAACTCTGCCGGTCTTTCCGTCGACTTTCACGGCGTCTCGCATCAGTACGATCTGGATGGGCAACCCTTGCCGGTGCTGCGCCAGATCGACCTGGCCGTGGCGCCAGGCGAGTTCGTGGCGCTGCTCGGTCCGTCCGGCTGCGGCAAGTCGACCCTGCTGCGGCTGGCGGCAGGGCTGGAACGGCCAAGCAGCGGTGAGGTGCTGGCAAACGGGACAATCGTCGCCAGACCGGATCCGTCGCGCGTCCTGGTGTTTCAGGACCCGACGCTGTTTCCGTGGCGGACCGTTCGCGACAATGTCGCCATCGGGCCGGAAGCGCGCGGCGTCCTGCCTGGCAGTCAGAAGCGGATCGATGGTGCGCTTCGCCTGGTCAAGCTCGAGGCTTTCGCCTCCGCCTTTCCGCACCAGCTGTCCGGCGGCATGGCGCAACGCGCCGCGCTGGCGCGTGCCCTGATCAACGACCCGCGCCTGCTGTTGCTCGATGAGCCGCTGGGCCGGCTGGACTCACTCACCCGGCTGACCATGCAGGAGGAGCTTTTGGCGCTCTGGCGGCAGGCCGAATACACGGTCATTCTGGTCACCCACGATGTCGAAGAGGCGCTGCTGTTGTCCGGGCGCGTCATCGTGCTGACCGAGCGCCCGGCACGCATCAAGGCCGAGGTCGCGGTCGATCTGCCCTACCCCCGGCGGCGTGACGATCCGCGCATCGTAGCCCAACGCCAGCACATCCTCGAGATTCTCGGGTTCTCGGCATGACCGAAAATACGTCGGCATCGGTCAGAAAACTGTTTTCGCCGCGCTGGCTGGAAGCGGCGGGAATTGTCCTGACGCTCATTGCTCTCGTCTGGTGGGCGATCGTCTACGCACAGGTCATGTCGAACACCGGATTTCCAATCGAGCGCACCCTGCCATGTCTGCTGCAGACGTCTGACCGCTGCTCGCTTGCCATGTCGTTGTGCAAGACTTGGCATTTCCTCGGCATCCGGCGCTATTCGCCCGAACTGTTGTGGGCCGGAGCGATCATTTCCAGCTTCGCGCTTCTGTGGGGGAGCTCCATGCAAAATCCAAAGCAGAAAAAAGAAGGAACCTGACCATGCCCAGAATTGTGCCGGTGCTCGATCTGAGCCGTCTCGAACAAGGTGCCTCCGAATATCGTACCTTTCTCCTGGACCTGCGCACGGCGGCGCGAGACGTTGGCTTCTTCTACCTCAGCGGCCACGGAATTTCCGCCTCGGAGATCGACGACGTGCTCGATGCCTCGCGCCGGTTCTTCGCGCTGCCGGAGGCCGACAAGCTGGCGATCGAAATGGTCAAATCCCAGCAGTTCCGCGGCTACACCCGCGCCGGTGGCGAACTGACCAGGGGCGCGGCCGATTGGCGTGAGCAACTCGATTTAGGCGTCGAGCGCCAGCCCATAGCGCAGGGACCTGGAATTGCACCATGGACAAGGTTGCAGGGACCGAACCAGTGGCCGTCTGCATTGCCGGAGCTCAAGCCGGCACTGCTTGCATGGCAGGCCAAGGCGACCGCGGTGGCGATTCGGCTGCTGAAGGCCTTCGCGCTGTCGCTTGACCAGCCGGAGGATGCCTTCGACGCGATCTACCGGGACTCGCCCAACCATCGCATGAAGATCGTCCGTTATCCCGGCCGTGACGCGACCGAAGGCGACCAGGGCGTCGGCGCGCACAAGGATGGCGGTTTCCTGACCCTGCTGCTGCAGGACGACAACAAGGGGCTGCAGGTCGAATATGACGGAAGCTGGGTGAATGTGGATCCGCTGGCGGGAACGCTGGTCGTCAACATCGGCGAACTGCTCGAACTGGCATCGAATGGCTATCTGCGGGCCACCGTGCACCGCGTCGTGACGCCGCCTGCCGGCGTCGAGCGGATTTCCGTCCCGTTCTTCTTCAGCGCGCGGCTCGATGCGACCATCCCGCTTCTCGGCCTTTCCGAGGAACTGGCGGCGCAGGCGCGCGGACCGGCAAGCGATCCCGACAACCCGTTGTTCCGCGATGTCGGAACCAACGTGCTCAAAAGCCGGCTGCGTTCACATCCCGACGTGGCACGCCGCCACTACGCTGATCTCCTCCAGACCGGAACCGCGGGCTCGTAACGGCTGCTGAGCACGAATTTTTGCTCATTTGTATATTTTTGGAATTCCATTCGTCGCCAAGTAACCAAAATAGGCTCAAACAGGTAAAATCGTTCGGCGGGTTCCTCCCATTCCGCTGAACGGTGTTCCCCTCTGAAGGTTTAACCTTCTTTTGGCCGGGCCGTATTCGAGCCCGGCCATTTTTTTGTCCCGGGATATTCTTCTTCAGCCGCGCTGGAACGTGTCTTTCGCGAGGGAACACATTCGGGAACGGTGCAGGTTCGCATTCGCCGCCAATGGGCATTTTCGAAGCAATCTGCTTTCCGGACAGGCAGAAAATTGGATTGCCGTTCCTTAGTCTACAAAAATTATAGAGTTAACTTCGGGGCAGTCGAACAGAGCGGGGGACGTTCCGCGATCGGCTGACAACAATGAACCTCAGGAGTTGACTGACATGACGATTGCAATGCGGCTTGGCGCCGGTTGGAGGACGGCACTGGCGACGACGCTGGTGGTGGCGGGATTGTTTTCGACCGCGACCTATGCGGGCCCGACGCTCGACAAGATCAAGGAGCGTGGCTCCATCAAGGTCGGTGTCGGCACGACACCCGGTTTCTTCTCGCCGGACAGCAACGGTCGCTGGCAAGGCTTCTTCGCCGACTATGGACGCGCCCTGGCGATCACTGTCTTTGGCGACCCGGACAAGGTGGAGTTCACCAACTCTTCGCCGCAGCAGCGCCTGCCGGCGCTCCAGGCCGGTGAGTTCGACATTCTGCTGTCGGGCGTGACGGTAACGATCACGCGTGCCTTCCAGCTCGGCTTCCATTTCGGTCCGACGGTTTTCTACGACGGCCAGGGCATCCTTGTGCGCAAGGACCTCGGCGTCACCAAGGCTGCCGACCTGGACGGTGCCACGATCGGCGTTCAGAGCGGTACGACCGGCGAGTTGAACATCGCCGATTTTTTCCGCAAGACCGGCAAGAAGTTCACACCGGTGACGATCGAGGATACCGGCGAATTCATCAACGCACTGGAGACAGGGCGCGTCGACGCCATCACGCAGGACTCGTCCGATCTCGTTGGCAAGCGCACCCAGCTGAAGAAGCCCGATGACTACATTATCCTGCCCGAGCGGCTGTCGAAGGAGCCGCTCGCACCGGCAATCGCCGGTGGCGACGACCGCTGGCTCGAAATCGTCAACTGGACGGTCAACGCAACCATCCAGGCCGAGGAATGGGGCATCACCAGCAAGAATGTCGACGAGTTCCTGAAATCGCCGGATCCGGCCATCCAGCGCTTTCTCGGCGTCGACCCGTCGCTCGCCCAGGCGATCGGCCTCGATCCGAAATGGGCCTATAATATCGTCAAGACTGTCGGCAATTACGGCGAAATCTATGACCGGAACCTGAAACCGCTCGGTTGGGAGCGCGGCTACAACAGCCTGTGGACCAACGGTGGTCTGCTGTACTCACCGCCGTTCCGCTGAGACCCTTCAGCCAATGTCATTGACGGACGAAACCGTGCCGGGTCCAGACGGACCCGGCATGTTACGCAAGTTGTCCAGGTGGTGGGGCGACTGGCCGCTGACCCAGATCGCGGTGATCGCGGCTGTCATCGCCCTGTTCTGGCTGCTCGGCCACAACACCGCCGCGACCATGGCGCGCATCGGCATCACGCCGGGGTTCGACTTCCTCGGCAGGCCGGCGAATTTCGAGATCGGCGAGGCGCCGATCGCCTTCAGGGCGGGCGACCCCTATGCGCGCGCGATCCTGGCCGGTCTTCTGAACACGCTGACGGTGGCAGCGCTTGGATGTCTGCTCGCCACGATCCTCGGCGTTGCTCTCGGTGTTGCCGGCCTCTCAGGCAATCTGTTGCTGGCCGCGCTCGTGCGCTGGTATGTCGAGATCGTCCGCAACACGCCGCTTCTGCTTCAGCTGTTCTTCTGGATTTCGCTGGCAAAATCGTTTCCCTCGCCACGCCAGGCGCTCTCGGTCTTCGGCAGTTTCTTCCTCACCAACCGGGGCGTGTTCGTTCCCGGGCTCGCCTTTCATGGTGTGTCGGCGCCGACGCTCTGGCTGCTTGTCGGCCTCGCCTTGGCCTATATGGCTTTCCTTTGGAGGGCGCGGCGCGAGGGCAGCTTGCCTGCCAGGCGGCTGGGCATCGCAACCGCGGGGCTGCTGGCTGGCGTTGTGCTGACCTTTCCTCTAACCGGAGCCGGTGCGAGCTGGGAGATACCGGCGCTGGCTGGCTTCAACATTCGCGGCGGCTACAATCTGACGCCGGAATTCACGGCACTGTTGACGGGCCTGGTGGTCAAGTTTTCGGCGGCAATCGCCGAGATCGTGCGAGCCGGCATCCAGTCGGTCGACCGTGGCCAATGGGAAGCGTCCCGGGCGCTTGGCCTGCACAGCGGCCAGATCATGCGGCTCGTCGTGCTGCCGCAGGCCTTGCGCGTCATCACGCCGCTGACAACGTCCAGCTACCTGGACCTGACCAAGGATTCCAGCCTTGCGGTTGCCATCGGCTACCCTGATCTCGTCAGCATCATCAACACCACCGCCAACACGACCGGGCAGTCGCTGGAAGCGCTGACACTGCTGATAGGCATCTATCTGGCGATCAACCTGTCCGTATCGGCCGCCATGAACCACTACAACCGGCGTGTCGCTCTC
The DNA here is from genome assembly GCF_040321775.1 of Mesorhizobium sp. M0243. Lineage (NCBI taxonomy): Bacteria > Pseudomonadati > Pseudomonadota > Alphaproteobacteria > Hyphomicrobiales > Phyllobacteriaceae > Mesorhizobium > Mesorhizobium sp. M0243. Next base: position 147,786 of record NZ_JAMYSF010000010.1, read on the forward strand.
AGAGGAATTGCGAGGACATGAGCATCTCCGACGCTGTTTACCTACGACCGTGGCGATCGTCGGCAACGCTGCGGACGTTGAAGATCGGGCTTTTCGGCACCCCGCTCAATTCAGTCATCACCCTGGTTACGGTGGCGTTGCTGGGCTGGATCGTACCGCCACTGCTGCGCTGGGGAGTATTCGACGCGACATGGACCGGAACCTCAGCCGACTGTGCACTCGCCAACGGCGCATGCTGGGCGTTCGTGGGGGCGAAATTCCGCTTCATCCTGTTCGCCTTCTATCCGCCGGCGCTGCAATGGCGCCCGCTCGTCGTCATGGTGCTGCTGCTGGGGCTCCTCGTCATCACCGCTCAGCCGCGATTTTGGCGCAAGGGATTGCTCGTCGCCTGGCCTGTCGTCGTCGTCGCCAGCTGGATCCTGATGTCCGGCACGCTGGTGCCTCCCGCCGTCCCATCGAACCAGTGGGGCGGGCTGGCCGTGACGCTGTTCGTATGGTCGGTCTGCTTCGGACTGGCGACGCCGCTGGCGATCCTGCTCGCCCTGGCGCGGCGTTCCGGCATGGGCGGCCTGCGCACGCTTGCGATCGCCTTTATCGAACTGATGCGTGGCACGCCGATGGTGGCCATCCTCTATGTGGCGATGCTCATCCTGCCAATGGCCATTCCGAATGGCCAGCTGATCGACAAGAATGTCCGGGCGATGATCATGATCACGCTGTTCTGGTCGGCCTATGTCGCCGAGGTCGTTCGTGCCGGCCTCCAGGCAATACCGGCGGGCCAGCACGAGGCCGCGACCGCGCTTGGCCTCGGCTATTGGCGCACGATGCAGCTCGTTGTCCTGCCGCAGGCGCTGCGTCTGGTCATTCCCGGCATGGTCAATCTGGCGATCGGCTTCCTGCTGGCGACATCGCTGCTTGCCGTCATCGGCATTTTCGACCTGCTCAATGCGGCCCGATCCTCGGCGGCCGATCCGCAGTGGCTCGGCTACTACGACGAGGCTTATCTGTTCGCTGCGCTGATCTATTTCGTGCTGTGCTTCGGCGGCTCACGCTACAGCCTCTGGCTGGAGACATATCTGCGCCGGTCGCAGCGACACTGAGCCCATAAAGCTCGCCGGCGGAGCGCTGTGCCATTTTGCGCTGGCGGCGGGGAAGCGAATGCTGCGGAAGCGCGTGGCGGGGGAACGCAATACCTTCCCCGTGCCTTGATGGAGGTCGATCCTCGTCGAGATTTGTTCAATCTCCAACGTCCGAGATATCCGCCACATGACACGAAAACAATTGCGCCTCGGCGCCTTCATGCGCCCCGTCAGTCTGCACACCGGCGCCTGGCGTTACCCGGGCGCCTATCCCGATGCCAATTTCAATTTCGCGCATCTGAAACGCTTCGCCCAGACGCTGGAGGCGGCGAAATTCGACGCGTTCTTCATGGCCGACCATCTGGCCGTTCTCAACATGCCGATCGAGGCGCTGCGGCGCAGCCACACTGTCACGTCGTTCGAGCCATTCACGCTGCTGTCGGCGCTCGCCGCCGTCACCGACCATATCGGGCTGGTCGCTACCGCATCGACGACGTTCGACGCGCCCTATCATGTTGCCCGCCGCTTCGCCTCGCTGGACCATATCAGCGGCGGACGCGCCGGCTGGAACATCGTCACCACGTCCAACCCTGACGCGGCGCTGAACTTCGGCCTCGACGAGCATGTCGAGCATGATGAGCGTTATCGGCGGGCACGGGAATTCTACGATGTCGTCACCGGCCTGTGGGACAGCTTCGCCGACGATGCATTCATCCGCGACGCCGAAAGCGGGCTCTATTTCGACCCCGCAAAGCTGCATGTGCTTGACCATAAGGGCGAGCATCTTTCGGTGCGCGGTCCGCTCAACATTGCGCGGCCTATCCAAGGCTGGCCGGTCATCGTCCAGGCCGGCGCCTCGGAGGCGGGGCGACAGCTGGCTGCCGAAACGGCGGAAGTCATTTTCGCCGCCCATGCCGATCTCGCCTCGGGGCAGCGTTTCTTCGCCGACGTCAAAGGCCGTGCGGAGAAACTTGGCCGCTCGCGCGACGACATCAAAATCCTGCCCGGTGCCTTTGTCGTGGTCGGCGACAGCGTCGAGGACGCGCAGGCCAAACGGGCCAAGCTCGACAGCCTCGTCTATTACGAGAGCGGCATCGCCTCGCTGTCGATCGCGATCGGACATGATGCGTCCGGTTTTGATCCCGACGCGCCCTTGCCCGAAATCCCCGAGACCAATGCCTCGAAGAGTGGCCGCGAGCGCGTCATCGAACTGGCGCGCGAGGAGAACCTGACCGTTAGGCAGCTTGCGCAAAGGCTGGGCGGCTATTCCGGGCTTGCTTTTGTCGGCACGCCTGAAACAATCGCCGACGAGATGGAGGAATGGCTGGTTGCCGAGGGCTCCGACGGGTTCAACATCATGTTTCCCTACCTGCCGGCAGGGCTCGATGATTTTGCCGAGAAAGTGGTGCCGGAATTGCAACGGCGAGGCATCTTCAGGCGGCAATATGAGGGGTCGACACTGCGCGAGAATCTCGGCCTGAAGCGGCCGCCCAACCGGTTTTTCGAGTAGAACATCCTTCGCGGAGAGGTCTCCATGTCAATCCAGTCCAACACCCGCATCGTGCTCGCGGCGCGACCGCAAGGCCGGCCGAAGCCGGATCATTTCCGCATCGAGACGGTCGACCTTGACCAGCCGGGAGAGCGCGAACTGCTGTTGCAGATTCTTTATCTGTCGCTCGATCCCTATATGCGCGGTCGTATGAACGCCACCAGATCCTATGCCAGGCCGGTCGATGTCGACGGTGTGATGGAGGGCGGCACCGTCGCGCGTGTGATGATCTCTCGCCATCCGGAGTTTGCTGAAGGCGACATCGTCCTGTCCCACTCCGGATGGCAGAGTTTCGCCCTGTCCGACGGTGTCGGGCTGCGCAAGCTCGATCCCGCGGCGGCGCCCATCACGACCGCACTGGGTGTGCTCGGAATGCCGGGCTTCACGGCCTATGCCGGTCTGCTCACCATCGGACAGCCGAAGCCTGGCGAAACGGTCGTCGTGGCGGCCGCCAGCGGTGCGGTCGGGTCGGCCGTCGGCCAGATCGCGCGCATCAAGGGAGCGCGTGCCGTCGGCATTGCCGGCGGTGCCGAAAAGTGCGCCTTCGTGCGAGACGAGCTGGGCTTTGACGCGGTCGTCGATCACCGGGCCGACGATTTTGCCGAGCAATTGAAGGCAGCTTGCCCCGGCGGCATCAACATCTATTTCGAGAATGTCGGCGGTCCTGTCTGGGACGCGGTGTTTCCGCTGCTGAACGAGTTTGCGCGTGTGCCGGTCTGCGGGCTGATCGCGCAGTACAACGTCATCGCGGATGCCGGCACCGACCGGTTGCCGACATTGATGCAGCAAGTGCTGCACCGCAGCCTGACGATCAGGGGTTTCATCCAGCGCGAATTTGTCGACCAGCGCCCGGCCTTCTACCGCGAGATGGCCGACTGGATAGCATCCGGCCGGGTTCGATACAGGGAAGATATCGTGGATGGCATCGAAAATGCGCCACAGGCCTTTCTTGGCCTTCTCGAAGGCAGGAATTTCGGCAAGCTGATCGTGCGTATCGCGGAATAGTTGCTGCGCAACAATCAGTCGGGGCTGCCTCGAGCAATTTCAGGAAAAGTGTGAAACGCTTTTCCGTCCGGATTGCGTAAAAACAAGGAGTTAGAGCGGGTCGCCGTTTCCGTGAAACGGTGAACTGCTCTAGGCAATTTCTGCCGCAGCCGTGGCCGCGCCTTTCTGTTCACCACATCATGAAGGAGGCGACGTCCGCGTCCGAGACCTCGCCGGCGTTGACGTCGGCGATCGCCTGGTCGACGATCGCCACGCCCTCCGCCACTTCGTCTTCCGTCAGCGTCAGCGGTGGCATGAACTCCAGCACATTGGCCTTCAACCCGACATAGGTGAAGGCTGCACCCAGCTCATAGCCGCGATAGATGATCTTGGCCGTGGTCGCCGCCGCAACCGGCTCACGTGTCGTGCGGCCCTTGACCAGTTCGACGCCGATGGCAAGGCCGCGCCCGCGCACATCACCGATGATCTCATGCCTGGCGGCAAGGGCTCGCAGCGCGTCGGAAAACAGCATGCCGATCCGCGCCGAGCGCTCGACCAGGCCGTCCGTCTCGATCGTCTTCAGCACCGCGTTGCCGGCCGATGTCGCCACCGGATTGCCGGCGGTTGTCTGCAGCGCGAAGGCCGGCGCATGGTCCATGATCTCCTTAGGGCCGATCACGGCCGACAACGGCAAGCCACCGCCGATGCCTTTGCCGAAGACGACGAGGTCCGGCGTCAGTCCTTCATGCTGGAAGCAGTGCATCATGCCGCTGCGAGCGAGCCCGACCTTGACCTCGTCGACGACAATCTTGATGCCGTGCCTGCGGCAACGCTCCTGCAATGCCTTGAGAAAGCCAGGCGGCGGCACGATCAGCCCGCCATCCGACATCAACGGCTCGATGAACACCGCCGCGACCTGATGCGGCGGGCAGGTGGTCTCGAACTGGTAGTCGAGCAGCGCAAGCACGTCGTCGCTGCTGAAATTCGGTCGGAACGGATCGGGATAAGGCAGCAGAAGCACGCCCGGCCGGGGTAGCGTGTGGGTCATGGCGGTATGGCCGCTGATGCCCATCGAGCCGGAGAGATTTCCGTGATAGGAGCCGATGAACGAGATGAAGCGCGAACGGCCGGTGGCCGCCTGCAGCACGCGCACCGCGCAGTCGTTGGCATCCGACCCGGAATGGCCGAACCAGACGCGCCGTTCGCCTTCTCCGGGCGTAATCGCCAGCAGCCGCTCCGCCAGCGATACGGCGGGCTCGTTCGGGTAGAGCAGCAGGCTGGCGCCGGCCATGTCGCGGATCGACGTCTCGACCGCTTCGACGATGGCCGGATGGCCGTAGCCGAGCACCGCCGGACCGGCCGATCCCGACAGGTCGAGCAAGGAGCGGCCGTCTTCCTCGATCAGCCGGTTGCCCCGGCCGCCGATGACGCTGAGCGGCGAGAAACGCAGCTTGCCGATCTGGGCGATGGTCGCGGCGTCACGTTCGCGCAAGCTGAGATTGCTCACGACACTTTCTCCGCCTTCTGTGCCGGCAGTGCCGCCGCCAGCCGGTCCGCCCATTCCTCGATGCCGCGCCGTGTCGACAAAAGGTCCTGCCGGATCTCGATGAGGACGGCGGCGATGCCGCGATCATCGCCATGGATGGGCACGGCGTAGTCGGCGTCACGGCTGATCACATAGGGCACGTTGGCCGCGACATTGAGCCCGGCGTCGGTGCGCAGGCCCGAAAGGATCGCTTCGGCGAGATCTCTTGCTTGGTCGTGCAGCACGCCGGCATGCCAGGGTCTGCTGACACCGAGGAAGACCGGCGTGAAGGAATGGATCGTCACGATCCGCGTCCGCCGGCCTGCCTGTGCCCGGCAGTCGAGATGCGCGGTCACCCGGTCATGAAACGGCGAAAAGATGATCTCGGCACGCCGGGTCCGCTCCGTCGCGTCGATGCCGACATTGCCGGGAATGCCGGTATCTTCCGACAGCACCGGAATGCTGCCCTGGGTATTGAGCGGCCGGTTGAGGTCGATCAGCAGCCGGGAGTAGCCGCTGAGGAAAGCTGGTGAATCGAGCTTCGCGGACAGCAGGCGGGTCACCTCGGCGGCGCCGATATCCCAGGCGATGTGGCGCTGCAGATGATTGGCATCGAGGCCGAGCTGTCGATACTCGGCCGGCATGTGGTTGGAGGCATGCTCGCACAACAGCACGATATCGGAACGGCCGTGCTCGTTGAGGACCTCGACGGCCTCCGGCCAATCTTTTTCGGTCCGTGCGGTCATCAATAGAGCGTCCGGTAGAGATCGCAGATGGAGGCCGGATCGAGACCGGCAAGACGCTCGGCTTCATGTCGTTTGAGGCCGACGAAAGTGTCGATGAAGACAGGCGCGAACCATCCCGTCACGGTGCCGTCGGCCAGCAACGCGTCCAGTGCCGCGGGCAGGGTTTCGGGCAGGCGCACTAGACCGAGACTTGCGCGCTCCGCCTCGCTCATCAGCGTCGGGTCGCCGGTGACCAAAGGTGGCGACGGCAGGCCCGCCTTCAGCCCTTCCAGCCCGGCGCGGATAATCGCCGCCAGCGACAGATAGGGATTGCCGGTGGCGTCCGCCGCCCGGTACTCGATATTGTACTGCCGCGCCGGATCGCGCCCCCCCATCGTCACTGTCGGGCAGATGCGCAGCGACGCCTCGCGGTCGCGGTCGGCGAGCCAGGTATAGGACGAACTCCAGCTGTGCGGCTTCAGCCGGTAGAAGGACGACACGCTCGACGCCGTCATCGCGGTCATTCCAGGCAGATGGCGCAGCACGCCGGCACAGAAGGCGCCGGCTTTGGCGGAAAGGCCGCCCGCCAGTGCCGGATCGTATGTCACCGGCTTGCCGGCCTCGTCGACGAAGCTGAAATGGATGTGGACGCCGTTGCCGACGGCAGTTGGCGCGGTTTTGGGCGCGAAGCTCGCACGCCAGCCGGCATTGCGCGCCAATTCGCGCGTGATTTCGCGGATGGCGACGGCGCGGTCGGCTGCCGTCAGCGCGTCCGCCGGCTCGTGCGTCACCTCGAACTGCTCGTCGCCGAATTCGGCAATGACCACTTCGGGTGCGACGCCGGCCTCCTCCAGCGCCGCCATCAGGTTGGGCGCGAAGGGGTCCGTGCGGCGCAATGCGGCGAAAGACATCGAATGCGCCGGCGCGAAGCCGCCGTCGGCGACATTGAATTCATGCTCGAAGGCGGCGATGACCGACAGGCCGGTTGCGGCTTTCAAATCGGCCGACGCCTCTTTGAGCATCGTGCGGGTGCAGCCGAGCCATGGGCTGCCGTCGAGCTCGACGATGTCGCCGGCGACCATGTCGAACGGCGTCGCCGATCCGGTGCGTGTCGTGCGAAAGCGCGCCTTGAGATCGGGGATCAGCCGCAGGTCGCCCGACGAGCCCCAGGGGTTGGGATCGACGATCGAGTTGAACGGCGTCAGCGACAGATTGGCCTGCAGCCAGCCGACCCCGGTCGTGGCGGTCTTCTGCAACTTGCTTTCGGCAACGAAACGGCCCCGCGTGACGGCGGAGAGATCCGTGGTGACGACGGCAACCAGAGGCTCGACGGTCGATGTCATGCCGGTTTTCCCAAAGCGTTGAAGCGGTCGACGACCGTGTCGGTGTCGGCCACCCAGCAGTAGCCGCCGAAGGCCTTGAGCGCGATGTCGTGGCGTTCCTGGGTGATGGTGGCGCAAGCATCCGATACGCAGGTGACGAGATAGCCGCGGTCGGCGCCGTCGCGCACCGCCATGTCGACGCATTGATCGGTCAGCACGCCGACCACGACGAGATAGCGGATGCCGAGGTTCTTGAGGAGATAGTCGACATTGGTCGAATTGAAGATGCCCGACGACGTCTTCGGCAGCATGATCTCGTCGCCAACCGGCGCCAGCGATGCCACCGGCAGTCCCTCGGGGAGGCTGGGTGCAATATGGATCGGTGTCAGCTTGTGGTCGAGCGAGCGGTCGCGGCCGTCTTCGGTCAGGCTCTGGATGATGGTGTGCAGCACCTCGACGCCATTGGCCCGCGCCGCGGCCAGCAGGCGCTCCTGGTTGGGGATCGTCCGCGAGGATGTCTGCCGGTAGAAATAATGATCGGGGCCACGCTCCGGATGCGACGGATCGGCGCCCGGCTCCAGCCAGATGCGCTGCATGTCGACGAGCAGCAGTGCCGTTTCGCCGGCACGGAAGGCTTCGTCTCGTTTGGGTAGGGCCTGGGTCATGCTTTGCCGTCCTGCTTTGCTGATTTGGGTCCCGGTGTCTTGCGGGGGCCGGGTGTCTTGCGCGCGCCGTTCTCTTGCGGGTCGCTGTCGAGTGTTACGGCATTGGCATGCCGCACCTTTTCGAGTCGCTCGATGCGGTTGCGGGACTCGTCGCCCAGCGTCGAAACGATATGGGCGACCAGCGCTTCCATCTGGGCGATCGCCGGCGCCAGCGTGTCGTAGGGCGAGGCGACTTCGAGCGGACTGACGATGGTGACTTCGGCAAGATCTGATATCGGCGACAGCCATTGGTCGGTGAACAGGACGATGCGAACATCGAGCGCCGCCGCTTGGCTCGCATAGGCCATCACATCAAGCTGATAGCGGCGATAGTCGAACACGACGAGCACGTCGCGGCGGTCGAGGTCGGCGAGCGTGTCGAAGGTCTGCGGGGAGAGCACACCAAGATCGCGAACCCCGGAGCGAAACTGCACGAGATAGCCGGCCAGCATGCCGGCGATGTGGCGGCTGAACCGGCCGCCAACCAGCACGACCTCGCCCTTGACCTCCATCAGCAGGCGGGCCGCCCGTTCGTATGTCTGGATGGGTGTCGCGGCGGTGGCTTTCTGCAAGGCCGTGGTGACGCTATCGAGATAGGCCAGCACGGCGCTGTCGTTGGAACCGCTCTGCCGCTTGGCCTCCATCATCAGCAGCGGCGAGTGCAGTCTTGCCTCGACTTCGGCCAGAAGCTTCGCCTGGAAATCCGGAAACCCTTCATAGCCGAGTTTTACGACCAGCCTCACCACGGTCGGATCGCTGACGCCAGCGCGCCGCGCAAGCGACGAAGCGGTGCCGAGGCCGGAGGTCGGATAGTCCGTCAACAGCAGCCGGACGATCTTCTCTTCCGACGGCGTCAGCGCAAGATCCCCGCGCATCAGAACATCGCGTATCGCCATGGGCCTCCCCGAAATCCATGTTCTCTTGTTTTGTCGAGTTTATTACAGAGATTTAAATCTTGGTCAACAATGAAGAGATGTTGACATTGTGTGATCGCTGGCCCTACCTTGTCGGAAAGCAGCCAAGAGACTGTGGGGAACAGCCATGCGAAACGGAAGCGACGTCATCGTCGTCGGTGCCGGTATTGTCGGATCGAGCGCCGCCTATCATCTGGCCAAGGCCGGTGTGAAGGTCACGTTGGTCGAGCAGACCCACCCCGCCGGCGGCCCGTCGGGCAAATCGTCGGCGCTGCTGCACGCCTTCTACCTGATGCCGGAACTGTCGCAGCTGTCCATCCGTGGCCGAGAGATCCTGGTGTCGCTGCCGGAAATCGCGGGCGAAGGATCCTTTGTCACCGAAATCGGCATGATGTGGGTCTGCGGCAACGACAACAAGGTGAGTTGGACGGCGGCAGCCGAACGCATCCGCGGCGAGGGCGCGCGCATCGAGACATTGTCGCCGCAGGCCTTTGCCGACGCGGCACCCGGCTTTGTCCTGGACAATGTCGCAATGGCGCTGTGGGAGCCGGAATATGGCTACGCCGATGCCTTCGGCGCCACCAACGCCATCGCCCGTGCCGCCCGCGCCAACGGTGCTGGGATCATGCAGAACACGTTGGTCGAGAGCCTCCAGCGGCAGGGCGACCGCACCACCGGCGTCACCTTGACCGATGGAACGGTGCTGGAAGCCGGTACTGTCGTCCTGGCCGCCGGGCCATGGACGCGCCGGCTGCTGGCGACAGTGGGCCTCGATCTGCCGCTGCATGTCGAGCGCCATCCGATGGCCGTGCTCGACGCTGCCGGCAAGGCAAGGCAGGTCATGCCGTTCGCCTGGTGCGACGACATTTCCTGCAACTATGCACGGCCCGATAATGACGGCGTCATCCTGGCCGGGACCTGGGCCGGCGGCGGCACCGGCCTGCGCCACGAACATGCGGGCCGTCCGCGCCTTGTCGAAAATCCCGACAACTACATGGAAGGTGTCGAGGAAGCTGAATCGGTCGAGATCCTGGAGACCTTCGCCAGCCGCGTGCCGGCCATGGCCGAACTTGGCATCCGCCCCGGCTATGCCGGGCTCTACGACATGAGCCCCGACGATCTGCCTGTCATCGGCGCCATGCCTGGGGTCGAAGGGCTGGTCGTTTCTGCCGGATCCTCCGGCCACGGCTTCAAGACCGGGCCGGCAGTCGGCGAGGCGGTGGCCAGGCTGGTCACCGAAGGCGCGCAACCGATCCTGGCGCCGTTTTCACCCGATCGCTTCAGGGCCGCGTGATGGCGTCGGTGACGATGAGCGAGAGCAAGCCACGTAGCTTCATGCCGGCCGCGTTTCGCAACGCCACCGCCGATGCCCTGTGCATGGTCGCGGTGCTGCTGCTGGTGGCGCTTGCCGCCTTCATCTTTGGCGGCGCCGCCATGCAACGCGTCGTCACCTATGCCGCGATCATGCTGACGGCGGTGCTCGGCCTGCAGATATTCTCCGGCAACAGCGGCATCGTCTCGTTCGGCCAGGCCGCCTTTGTCGGCCTCGGCGCCTACGCTACGGGCATCCTCACCATGCCGACCGCATTGCAGCGAACGGCGCTGCGCGACCTGCCGCAATTCCTCGCAGGCCATCAACTCTCCTTTGTCGCGGCGCTGGCCGTCGTCCTTGCTCTCGCGGTCATCGTCGGCCTGTTGACCGGCACGCCGCTGCTCAGGCTTTCCGGATCGAGCGCTTCGATCGCAACGCTTGCCATGCTGATCATCGTCTACACGCTGCTGGTCGCCGGACGCGAAATCACCCGCGGCAGCCAGCCCTTCTATGGCGTGCCGCGCGAGGTCGGACTGTGGACGGCTGCCGCTGTCGCTTCGGTGGCGCTGGTGGCGGCGAGGTTGTTTCGCGAAACCTCCTTCGGCCTTGCCACCCGCGCCGCCGCCAATGACGAGCGCGGTGCGGCCGCCGTCGGCGTCGACCAGCGCACGGCGCGTCTGGCCGCCTGGGTGGCGGGCGTCGTCGCCGCCATGGCCGCCGGCGCCATGATGGCGCAATTCCTTGGCGCGTTTTCGCCGCGCGACTTCTATTTCGACCTAGGCTTCACCATGCTCGCCATGCTGATCGTCGGCGGCATGACCTCGTCGCTCGGCGCTTTCGCCGGCGTCATCGTCACCATCGTTTTGGTCGAAGTGGTGCGCCGCTTCGAGGGCGGCGGCGAGGTGCTCGGCCTGCATCTGCCTGTCCTGTTCGGCTTGACCCAGGGCGTGCTCGCCATCGCCATGATCCTGGTCATCTGGCGACGCCCGACCGGTCTGTTCGGCGAGCGTGAACTGAACCTGCTGCGCCGGCCCGGACGTCAGGCCGTGATGGCTTCAACGGCACCACCGCGGCATGTCGAGAGTGACCGGCTCACCGCCGACCATCTGTCGCGCCGCTATGCCGGCGTCGTCGCCGTCGATGACGTCAGTTTGAGCTTCGGGACCGACAGCATCACCGGCATCATCGGCCCCAATGGCGCCGGCAAGACCACGCTGCTCAACATGCTGGCCGGTGATATCAAGCCAAGTGCCGGCACCGTGTCGGTGGGTGGCGTGGTCCGGCAGGCTTCGGCCTTCCGCTTCGCCCGCTCCGGCGTTGCCCGCACCTTCCAGAACATCCGCGTTTTTCCGCACATGACGGTGCTCGAAAATGTCGTTGTCGCAGCACGCCAGGTGGAACCTGATCTCGGCCATGCCGAGGCGGCGGCGATGAGCGAGCTTGCGCGCATGGGGCTGGAGAGATTTGCCGATCAGCCGGCCGCCAGGCTCGCCTACGGCCAGCGCCGCCGGGTGGAAGTGGCGCGCGCCCTGGCGTTGAAGCCGCGCTTCCTGCTGCTCGACGAGCCGGCCGCCGGCATGAACGCCGTCGAGACCGCCGAACTGGTCTCGATCCTATCGACGGTCCGCACCGAGCGCCGCATCGGCGTCGTGCTTATCGAGCATGACATGCGGCTGGTGATGAATTTGTGCGAGCGCATCGTCGTCATCGATCATGGCCGCGTCATCGCTGACGGCACGCCCGGCGACGTCCAGAAGAACCCCGCCGTGATCGCCGCCTATCTCGGCAGCCGCACGGCGCGTGCCAAGACCGCAACAGCTGAAAACCAGACCGCATGACCTGCAACGACAACCAATCATAAAAATCCAGAAGGAGAACCGACATGCCAAGCCTCTATCGCCTCCATCGCGCCGCCCTGTGCGCTGCCGTGTTCGGCATCGCCGCAGTTTCGACGGCCAGCGCCGAGGAGATCATCATCGGTGCCGCGACCGCGCAGACCGGCGGCCTTGCCCCTTACGACCAGCCGGCACTTGCCGGCCTGCGCATGTCGCTCGACGAACTCAACGCCAAGGGCGGGCTCGGCGGCAAATACACCGTCAAGCTGCTGATCAAGGACACCCGCTCCGACACCGCGCAGACCGCCACTGTCGCCCAGGAGCTGATCGACGCCGGCGCCAAGATCATGATCACGCCTTGCGATGCCGACCCCTCGATTTCCGCCGGCCAGCTCACCCAGCCGCTCGGCATTCCGACCCTGACGCTGTGCGGCTCCGCCCCGGTGCTGACCGGCGCGGTCGGCGACGTCATGTTCGGCACCTATCCGGCCGACAATGTGCAGGCGACGGCGGTCGCCGACTTCGCCGTCTCGGAAGGCAAGAAGAAGGTGTTCCTGCTGACTTCGCCGGACTCCACCTACACCGCCAATCTGCCGGAATATTTCGGCAAGGTGTTCGAGAAGAAGGGCGGCGCCGTTGTCGGCCGCGGCACCTTCAGCATGGGCCAGCCCGACTTTTCCGCCGAGATCACCAACATCAAGGGCCTGGCCGACAAGCCCGACCTGATCATGACGGCCGCCTACGAGCCGGATTTCCCGGCCTTCATCCAGCAATTGCGTGGCGCCGGCATCACCATCCCGGTCTATGGCGCCGATGCCATCGGCACGCCGACCATCAAGGCGCTCGGCAAATTGGTCGACGGCGTCGTCTACACCGCGGCCGGCTATGCCGAGCCAGGCAGCAAGCTCGAGGCCTTCAACGCCGCCTTCACCCAATATGCCGGCCACGCACCGGAATCGACCTATGAGGTCAATGGCTACGAGATCGGCCTGATCCTCGACCAGGCGGTCAAGACGGCCGGCTCCGACGACCCGAAGGCGATCCGCGACGCCATCGCCGGCCTCAAGGATTTCGAAGGCATCACCGGCAAGATAACCTATGCCGGCACTGATCGCATGCCGCTGCGGCCAGTGGCGCTGATGCGCTACGAGGGCGGCGAGGGCAAGCATGTCCAGACACTGATCCCCGACGCTGCCGACGTTCCCGCGCCGTGATGTCATGCTGAGCGTCGAAGCCCTGAAAATCCGGTACGGCGAGGTCGAGGCGGTACGCCGCGTCGACCTCACCGTCGGCAGCGGCGAGATCATCGCGCTGGTCGGCGCCAACGGCGCCGGCAAGAGCTCGACGCTCGGCGCCGTCGCCGGGCTGGTGCCGGCGGCATCCGGCAAGGTGGTCTTCGACGGTGTCGACATCACCGGCCTGGCGCCGGAGGCGATAGCCCGCAAGGGCGTCGCGCTGGTTCCCGAAGGCCGCCGTATCTTCGCCAGCCTGACGGTGGCCGACAATCTGCGTCTCGGCGGCGCGGTGCATCAGCCGGCGGCCGAGGCAAGGCTGCGCGAGGAGGAGATGCTGGAGTTGTTCCCGATCCTGCGCCGCTACCATCGCGTCAAGGGCGGCAATCTGTCGGGCGGCGAACAGCAGATGCTGGCCATCGCCCGCGCGCTGATGGGCAAGCCGCGCATGATCCTGCTCGACGAGCCCTCGCTCGGCCTTGCCCCGCAACTGATCGACACCGTCTTCGACCTGATCGCCGAACTGCGCCGCAAGGGCCTGACCATCCTTCTGGTCGAACAGAATGTGGCGCTGGCGCTCGAAATCGCCGACCGCGCCGTCGTGCTCGCCAATGGCGAAGTGGTGCTGGCCGGCACGGCAAAAGAACTCGCCTCCTCGGACCTCGTCCGCCAGGCCTATTTGGGAGCTTGAGAAGCATGATCGCGCAGCAGATCATCAATGCGGTGAGCCTCGGCGGCGTCTATGCGCTGCTGGCGCTCGGGCTGGCGATCGTCTTTTCCATCGTCGGCCTCATCAACTTCGCCCATGGCGAGCTGATGACGCTGTCGGGCTACGCGCTTCTGGCCTCGCTGGTGCTCGGCTTTCCCTTCCCGGTCGCCGTGCTTGTCGCCGTCTCCTGCGGCGCGCTCGCCGCCGTCGCCATGGAGCGTATCGCCTTCAGGCCGATGCGCGGCGCCAGCGTCACCAGCCTGCTGTTGACCAGCTTTGCCGTCTCCAGCCTGTTGAAGGTCGTCTTTCAGAACGGCATCTCGGCGCGGCCGCAGGCCGTCGCCATGCCCGGCTGGATGACGGGCGCCTTCTCCTTTGGCGATTTCACCATCGGCGTCGGTCCCAGCATCTCCATCGTCGTCTCCGCACTGGCGCTGATTGCGCTGGAAGTCTTCCTGCGCCGCTCGGTGACCGGCACGGCGATGCGCGCCGCGGCGGAAGATTTCGACGTCGTGCGCCTGATGGGCATTCCGGCCAGCCGCATCATCGCCACCGCCTTCCTGCTCTCCGGCCTGCTTGCCGGGCTGGCGGCCATGCTGTGGGTGGCGCAGCGTGCCTCAGTCGATCCGCTGATGGGCTTTACGCCGGTGCTGAAGGCCTTCATCGCCGCCGTCGTCGGCGGGCTCGGCAGCTTGCCCGGTGCTGTCGCCGGCGGTTTTCTGCTCGGCATCATCGAGGTTTTGTTGCAGGCGACGCTTCCGGGAGCGATCGCGCCCTACCGCGATGCCATCGTGCTGTCGGGGGTCATCGCGGTACTGCTGGTTCGCCCGCAAGGCCTGATCCCGGCGGTTCGCGCTCAGCGAAGCTGACCTGATGTATACCAAGCCTGAATTTGCGCCGCTGTCGTCGGACGAGGTGTTCGGCCTGATCGAGGCTGCGGCCTTCGCGACGGTGGTGACAGCGGGACCGCAGGGCCTTGTCGTCTCGCATCTTCCCTTCGTGCTCGATCGCGCGCGTGGTGAAAACGGAACGCTGGTCTCGCATCTCGCCAGGGCCAATCCGCACAGCACCTTGATCAGCGAAGGCAGGGAGACGGTCGCTATCTTCCACGGCCCACATGGCTACATCTCGCCGTCCTGGTATCCGCGCAACCCGGTGCGCGACAGCGCGCCGACCTGGAATTTTGCTGTCGTGCATTGCCATGGGCATCCGGTTCCGCTCGACGATCATGCCACCGCCCGGCATCTCTTGCAGCTTGTCGACGTGCTGGAGAAAGATCGCGAGGATCGCTGGCGCATGCGCGAGCTCGGCCCTGGCGGCATGGAGCGGCGCATACCTGGTATCATAGGGTTTGACCTGCCGATCGATCGGCTCGAGGCCAAGTTCAAGATGGGTCAGGATGAGCGCCTCTACGACACAGGCGGAGCCATCAGGGCGCTGGAGCAAAATGACCCTGCGCTGGCAACGATGATGAAGACGCACAACGCGCATCGCCAGGACTGACCGGCTGCATGCGGCAAGGACAAGAAAAAATGATTCCCAATCTCAACATCGTCCCCTTCGTCAGCGTCGACCACATGATGAAGCTGGTGCTGAAGATCGGCGTCGAGCGCTTCCTCGTCGAACTCTCAGGCTACATCGAGGACGATTTCCGCCGCTGGGAACTGTTCGACAAGACGCCGCGCGTCGCCTCGCACAGCGCCGAAGGCGTCATCGAGCTGATGCCGACCAGCGACGGCGAGGTCTATGGCTTCAAATATGTCAACGGGCACCCCAAGAACATGCGCGAGGGCCGCCAGACGGTGACCGCCTTCGGCATGCTCGCCGATGTCCACAATGGCTACCCCGTATTGCTGTCGGAAATGACCATCCTGACCGCGCTGCGCACGGCGGCGATGTCGGCCCTGGCCGCCAAGTACCTGGCGCCGACTGGCTCCGACTGCATGGCGCTGATCGGCAACGGCGCTCAGGCCGAATTCCAGGCGGTAGCCTTCAAGGCGCTGCTCGGCGTCGACAGGCTGAGGCTTTACGACATCGATCGCAAGGCCACCGAAAAATGCATCCGCAATCTGGCCGGCCTCGGCTTCGACATGGTCGCCTGCGGCACCGCGCAAGAGGCGGTAGAAGGGGCCGACATCATCACCACCGTCACCGCCGACAAGCAGTACGCCACCATCCTCACCGACAACATGGTCGGCTCCGGCGTGCACATCAACGCCGTCGGTGGCGACTGTCCCGGCAAGACCGAACTGCACCGCGATATCCTGCTGCGCTCCGACATCTTCGTCGAATATCCGCCGCAGACCCGCATCGAGGGCGAGATCCAGCAGCTTGCACCAGATCACAAGGTGACCGAGCTGTGGCAGGTGATGTCAGGCGCCGTGCAAGGCCGGCGCGATCCCGGGCAGATCACGCTGTTTGATTCGGTCGGTTTCGCCATCGAGGATTTTTCGGCACTGCGTTACGTCAGGGATCAACTGCGCTCGACCGGCCTCTATCAGGAACTCGACATGCTGGCCGACCCCGACGAGCCGCGCGACCTGTTCGGCATGCTGCTGCGGGCGGCCCAGCAGGGTTGAGACATCGGTCGTTCAGATAGCCGAACCCCACATGGCATCCGGCACCACCACCAGCTTGCCGACGAAATCCTTGGCGATGAAATCCGCTTGCGCATGGTGGAAATCGGAGAGCTTGTAGACGCCGCCGACCAGCGGCCGGATCTTTTTCGCCTCGATGTGCCCGACGATGCGGCGGAAATCCGCGCGCGTGCCTTGGCTCGAGCCATGCAACTGCAATTGCTTCAGGTACATGGTCCTGAGATCGAGCTGCACGACCGGGCCGGCGATTGCGCCAGCCGTGGTGTAGCGGCCCTCGGGCCTGAGAATACGCAGGAGGTCATTGAAGATGGCACCGCCAACGAGGTCGGCGACAACGTCGATCGGCTGGCCTCCGGTCGCCTCGTTCACGGCATGCGGCAGGTCGGCAACGCCACGGGTGATGACAGCCTCTGCGCCGATGTCGCGCACCGCCTGCTCCTTGCCCTTGCCGACGACGGCATAGGGGATGGCGCCGCGCGCCCGTGCCAATTGCACGATGCCGGAGCCGACGCCGCCCGAGGCGCCGGTGACCAGCACGCGCTCGCCGGCCTTGAGCGCGGCGCGCTCCAGCATCTGTTCACCGGTCAGGTAGGCGCAGCAGAAGGTGGCGAGTTCGATATCGCTCATGTCGGTGTCGATGACATGAGCGTTCTCGGCCGGCACGGCCTGATATTCGGCGTAACCACCGTCGCGGCCGTGGCCCATATAGTCGATGTCGGCGAGCGAATCGTCGTCGCGATTGTAGATCGAGAAATCGACCATCACCCGTTCGCCGATACGGTCCGGCGACACTCCTTCGCCGACAGCGGCGACGATACCGACGGTGTCCGTGCCCTGGATGCGCGGGAAAACAAGCGTGTTGCCCTGGCGGCGCCATGTCGACACGGCGGCAGCGTCCTCCTCCGTGCCATAGGCGCCCTGGCGCACCCAGACATCGGTGTTGTTCATCCCGCAAGCGCTGACCTTGACCAGCACTTCACCGGGAGCAGGCGAGGGCACTTTCACGTCGCTGCGGTAGACGAGTTTTTCCGGTCCGCCGTGCCCGGTAAGCAGCACGGCGGCCATGGTGGCGGGGAGGGTCCTGGTCATGGCATTCATAGTCACTCTCAGAGATCGGCAAACACGTTTTTCACCGCATCGGCTGTCTTCGACACGACGATGTCGGCTTCCTCGCGGGTCAGGCAGAGCGGCGGCGCAAAGCCCAGAATGTCGCCCTGCGGCATGGCGCGGCCGATGACGCCGCTTGCGGCAAGCGCCGTCGCCACCTGCGGCCCGATCTTGAGCGAAGCGTCGAAGAACACCCGGTCGTCCTTGTCGGAGACGAACTCCACCGCCGCCAGCATGCCGTCGCCGCGGACGTCGCCGACATTCCTGTGGCCGCCGACCGCCTTGGCCAGTTCGGCGCGGAAATAGGCGCCGGTCTAGCGGGCATTGGTCACAAGATCCATCTCGTCGATCAGTTCGAGATTGGCGACGCCGGCGGCAACGCAGATCGGATGCGCGGAATAGGTCCAGCCATGGCCGAGCGAACCGAGTTTGTCGGAGCCTTCAACCAGCACCTGCCACATCTTGTCCGCGACGATGACGCCCGACAGCGGCGCATAGGCCGAGGTCAGGCCCTTGGCGATGGTGATCAGGTCCGGCTTGATGCCGTAGTGGTCGGAGCCGAACATGGTGCCCAGCCGGCCGAAGCCCGTCACCACTTCGTCGGCGACCAGCAGCACATCGTACTTCTTAAGCACCGCCTGGATCTTTTCCCAATAGAAGGCCGGCGGCGGCACGATGCCGCCGGTGCCCAGGATCGGCTCGCCGATGAAGGCAGCGACCGTTTCCGGGCCCTCAGCCAGGATCATCTCCTCGAGCTTGTCGGCGCAATGCTGCGAAAATTGCTCCTCGCTCATCGAGCGGTCGGCGCGGCGGAAATAATAAGGCGCCTCGGTGTGCAGGATCGGCGCGCGCGGCAGGTCGAAGGCGTTGTGGAACAGGTCGAGCCCGGTCAGCGATCCCGTCATCACGCCCGAGCCGTGATAGCCGCGCCAGCGCGAGATGATCTTCTTCTTCTCCGGCCGGCCGAGCACGTTGTTGTAGTACCAGATCAGTTTGATGTTGGTTTCGTTGGCATCCGAGCCTGAGAGGCCGAAATAGACCCTCGACATGCCTTGCGGCGCGCGGTCGATGATCATCTTGGCGAGCGTGATCGAGGCTTCGGTGCCGTGGCCGACATAGGCGTGGTAGTAGGCGAGGTTCTTCGCCTGGGCGGCGATGGCGTCGGCGATCTTCTGGCGGCCGTAGCCGACATTGACGCAATAGAGGCCGGCGAAGGCATCGAGGCTCTTCCTGCCATTGTTGTCCCAGACGGTGACGCCTTCGCCGCCGGCCATGATGCGCGTCGGGCTTTCGCCCCGCGCATGCGTGCCCATATGCGTCGAGGGATGGAAGAAGTGGTCGCGATCCCAGGCGGCGAGTTCGTTGGACTGGTCGAGCATTCTTTTAACTCCTGACAAAAGGGTGATTCCGGTGCAGCTTAAGCTACATCGAGGCAGAGATATTTGAGATCAGTGAAAGCCTCGAGTCCGTGGCGCGAGCCTTCGCGCCCGATGCCCGATTGCTTGACGCCGCCGAACGGGATCGGCGCGCCGGTGATCTTGACGCGGTTGATGGCGACCATGCCGTAGTCGAGCGCGCGGCCCATGCGCTGCTGCCGGCCACCATTCTCCGTTACGACATAGGCGACGAGGCCATACTCGGTGGCGTTGGCGCGGGCAATCACTTCATCCTCGCTGTCGAACGGCGTCACGGCGGCAACCGGGCCAAACGTCTCCTCGCGCATGATCAGCGCCTCGTCGGAAACATCGGCCAGCAGTGTCGGCTGGTAGAACAGGGGGCCAGCCTGATGTCGCTTGCCGCCGGTGAGGCAGCGCGCGCCATGGGTCAGCGCGTCTGCGACCTGCTCTTCCACCTTCTTGATGGCGCGCTTATGCATCAGTGGCCCGATGTCAATGTCATCTGCAAGGCCATTGCCGGTCCGCAGCGTCTCGATGCGCTTGGCGAAGGCGGCGCAGAACCGATCGTAGATCGGACGCTGGACGTAAATGCGGTTGGCGGCGAGGCAGTCCTGGCCCGACGTGGCGAATTTGGCGTCGATGGCGATATCAACCGCTTTGTCCAGATCGGCATCGGCAAAGACGATCAGCGGGGCAAGGCCGCCAAGCTCCATCACCAGCCGCTTCATGGTCGCAGCACTCTGCGCGGCGATCAGCCGGCCGATCTCGGTCGAGCCGGTAAAGCTCATGGCGCGAACGCGCGGGTCTTCGCACATCCGCCCGACGATGGTCGAAGCCTTGCCGGTGACGATGTTGAAGGCGCCTGCGGGCAGGCCGGCGCGCTCACCGAGTTCGGCCAGCGCCAGCGCCGACAGCGGTGTTTCCGAGGACGGATGCGCAACGATGGTGCAGCCGGCGGCAAGGGCTGCCGCAGCCTTGCGGGTCAGCATCGCCGACGGAAAGTTCCACGGCGTGACGATGCCGACGACACCGAGCGGCTCGCGCCGCACGATCATTTCGGCGTTCGGCAGATGGCTGGTGACGCTCTCGGCGTTCAGGCGTTTTGCTTCCTCGGCATACCACTCGATGAAAGAGGCGGCGTAGTCGATCTCGCCCAGCGATTCCTGCAGCGGCTTGCCCTGTTCCAGCGTCATCAGCAGAGCCAGATCATCCTTGGCGCCGATGATCAACTCGAACCATTTGCGCAGGATTTTGGAGCGCTCCTGCGGCAACAGCGACCGCCATGCCGGAAAGGAGCGTGCGGCGGCATCGATCGCCTTTGTCGTCTGCCGTGCATCTAGCGCGGCGACGAAAGCGACAGTCGTGCCGGTGGCCGGATCGGTGACCTCGAAGCTTTCAGCGGCTTCGCTTGCCGTCCAGTGGCCATCGACATAGGCGAGTTCACGCAGCAGCCGGCGGTCGGTCAGGCGGTCGAGCGCTTCATGGCGATGCGAGCGGGCGAAATGCGCGGACATGGTCGACACCTCCCGGTTCGGACTGATGCGGGAAGACTATCCGCCCGATGCAGATAGAGAGGCTGTTTGGATGCCTCGAAGGAGAGAGACTCTCTCTTTTGTCCCGCCCCGACAGATGATCTCTCCGGCCTTAAGCCGACGCCGGCAGCAGGTCGGCTATGGGCAGCGCGATCTCGTCCTTCACCGTCTTGGTGACGATGTAGGTGAAGTAGCGATCGATGCCGATTTCGCGTTCGAGCAAGCCATCGACCAGCCGCTGATAGGCGTCGATGTCGCGCGCCATCACCTTCACCACATAGTCGACGCCGCCGCCGACAGACCAGCAGGCGACGATCTCGGGAACATCGCGGATGACGCGCTCGAAGCGGTCGAAATCGGCCTGGCGGTGGTTTGCCAGCGTCACCTCCATCAGCACGGTGGCAACGGGTGCGACGACGCGCATGGCGATCCTGGCGTGATAGCCCGAGACGATGCCGGCCTTCTCCAGCTTGCGCAGCCGCATCCAGCACGGCGTCGGCGACAGGCCGACCTGCTCGGCCAGCGCCAACTTGGTGATGCGTCCGTCGCGCTGGATGGCGTCGAGGATTTTCAGGTCGATCGGGTCGAGTTTCGCGGATGTCATCAGAGCTCACTTTTCGTCCGAGTACCATGACGGCGCATTATTTCGATTGTCAATTGCACTGATTTCGATCTCTAATAAGTCATGACATTGTGGCAACCCGATCCCGCGCTCATCCGGCGCCCGGCCTATCAATCGCTGGCCGACCAGTTCGCGCGCGCCATCCATGACGGGCGCCTCGCCAATGGCGCGCGGCTGCCGACCCATCGCAGGCTGGCCGACGACCTCAAGCTTTCGGTGCAGACGGTCAGCCGCGCCTATGAGGAACTGATCCGGCGTGGCCTGATTTCGGGCGAGGTCGGCCGCGGCAGCTTCGTCCAGACGCAGCGCCGCGAGCCGGAGCCGCCCTATCTGCCGGAGCGGCTCGGCGAAGTCATCGACCTGTCGATCCTGAAACCGGTCTGCGAGCCGATGCATCTGGAGCGGCTGAAGCAGGCGCTGGGCTGGCTGGCGGAAAACCTGCCATCGAGTTCAGCACTTTCGTTCCGGCCCAACATGGTGTTCCCCCGCCACCGCGCGGGGGCGGTCGAATGGTTGAGACTGTGCGGGCTCGACACCTCCGCGCAGAACATCAGCCTGACCAACGGCGCCACCGCCGGCATGACCGTGGCGCTGATGAGCGTCGCGCCGCCGGGCTCGACGGTCGCCACCGAGGCGATCGGCCACCATACGCTGGTGCCGTTGGCACGCTATCTCGGCTTCAACCTGGAAGGCCTGCCGATCGACGACAACGGCCTGATTCCTGAAGCGCTGGACGAAGCCTGCCGGCTTTCCGACATCCGCGCGGTCTTCGTGCAGCCCTCGGTGATCAACCCGACGGCGACGCTGATGGATGCGCGGCGGCGCGAAGAAATCGCCGCGGTCGCGCGCAAGCACGACATCGCCATCATCGAGAACGATGTGCTCGGTCCGCTGGTCGAAGACCGGCCGCCGCCGGTTGCCGCGTTCGCGCCGGAGCGCACGCTCTACGTCACCTCCTTCACCAAGATCACCGTGCCCGGCCTGCGCATCGGCTATCTGGCCGCGCCCGACCGCTACGTCGCCGCCGTCGCCAACCGGCATCTGGTTTCGAACTGGATGGCGACGCCGCTGGTGGCCGAGATCGCCACCAAATGGGTGACCGACGGCACGGCGATGGAGCTTGTCCACTGGCAGCGCGCGGCTTTGCGGCGCCGGCAGGATATCGCAGCGCAAGTGCTGGCGGGGGTCGGCTATCGCGCCCGGCGAGACGGGCTGCATGTCTGGCTGCAACTGCCGGCCGACCGGGCCGAGGAAAGCTTTGTCGCCCAGGCTCGCCTGCAGGGTGTGGCGATTGCACCCGGCACGTCCTTCCGTATTTCGGCTGCGCCGTGGCATCCGGCGGTACGTATCTCGCTGGGTTCGACCACCGAGAGGGAACTGCGCGCCGGCCTCGGCGTTGTCACCAAGCTGCTGCTAGGCGATCCCGAGCACCTGCTGCTCGCTATCTAGGCTGGGGTTGCTCGGAAATTGTGCGGAATCAGAAATAATTGTCATGATATTATTTTCTCAATTGACATGATTTGGCGCGTTCCGCATCGTTAAGAGCATAGACCTCTCCAGGACGGGGAACTGCAGTGCCCACGCCCATCATCAAGATCGACGCCATTTCAAAAAGCTTCGGCACTTTCAAAGTGCTGGACGGCCTGTCGATGCAGGTCATGCCTGGCGAAAAGCTGGCACTGATCGGCCCGTCGGGCTCGGGCAAGACGACAATCCTGCGCATCCTGATGACGCTGGAGCGCATCGATGGCGGTCATATCCAGATCGACGGTGAGCAGCTCTATCACATGGAACGCAACGGCCAGTTGCTGCCCGCCGATGAGCGACACCTGACAAGGATGCGCCAGAAGATCGGCATGGTCTTCCAGCTGTTCAACCTGTTTCCGCACAAATGCGTCATGGACAATGTCACGCTGGCGCCGATGCTGACCAAGGGCACGCCGCGTGCGGCCGCCGAAAAGCGGGCGATGGAACTGCTCGAGATGGTCGGCATGGCCGACAAGGCGAAAAGCATGCCGGCACAGCTTTCCGGCGGGCAGAAGCAGCGCGTGGCGATCGCCCGGGCGCTGGCGCTGTCGCCAAAGATCATGCTGTTCGACGAGGTGACGTCGGCGCTCGATCCGGAGCTGGTCGAGGAGGTGATGAACGTCATGCGCAAGCTTGCCGCCGAGACCGACATGACCATGCTGCTGGTCACCCACGAGATGGGCTTTGCCCATGATTTCGCCGACCGGGTGCTGTTCTTCGATCGTGGCAGGATCGTCGAGGAGGGCAAGCCCGACGAGATTTTCCGCAATCCCAAGCAGGAGCGCACGCAAGGCTTCCTGAAGAAGATCATCGCGGCCGGACATCGCGTCTGACCGCAATGCCCAAGGCGACGAAGTCGTCCCGAGGTGGCGAGAGCCGCCTCGTAACAAAGCAAGACAAGAAACAAGGAGTTGGGAACAATGAAAAAACTTGGCATTCTGGCTGGCGTCGCCAGCCTTGCGTTGGCGGCGGTGCTGGCCGCCTCGAACGTGGGTTCGGCCGATGACAGCAAGCTCGAACAGCTCAAGGCGCAAGGTTTCGCCCGCCTCGCCATCGCCAACGAGCCGCCCTATACGGCGGTCGCCGCCGACGGCAAGGTTTCGGGTGCCGCGCCTGATGTGGCCCGCGAGATATTCAAGCGGCTCGGCGTCGCCGACGTCGCCGCTTCGATCTCCGAATATGGCGCCATGATCCCTGGCCTGCAGGCCGGTCGCTTCGATGTCGTCACCGCCGGCCTGTTCATGAAGCCGGAACGCTGCGCCGCCGTCGTCTATTCCGAGCCGGTGCTTTGCGATGCCGAGGCGATGTTGGTGAAGAAGGGCAATCCGAAGGGCTTCAAGAGCTATGAGGATGTCGCCAAGGATACGACTGCGACCATCGGTGCGCCGGGCGGCGGCACTGAGGAGAAGCTCGCCCTCAATGCCGGCGTGCCACGCGATCGCGTCATCGTCGTGCCGGATGGCCAGAGCGGCGTGAAGATGCTTCAGGATGGCCGCATCGACGCTTATTCGCTGCCCGTCCTGTCGATCAATGATCTGGTCAAGAAGGCCAACGATCCGAACCTCGAAGTCATCGCTCCGGTGCAGGGCGCACCGGTCTATTGCGACGGCGCCGCCTTCAAGAAGGGCGACGAGGCACTGCGCGACGCCTTCGACGTAGAACTGGCCAAGATGAAGAAATCAGGCGAGTTCGCCAAGATCATCGAGCCCTACGGCTTCTCGGCGGCGGCCGCGATGTCGACCAGCCGCGACAAGCTCTGCGCGGCGAAGTGAAGTAAGGAAGACCCCTTCATCCGGCCCTTCGGGCCACCTTCTCCCGGCTGGGGAGAAGAGGCTGGCGCCGACGCTGGTGGTCTCCTCTCCCCGCCGGGGAGAGGTCGGCCGAGCGTAGCGGAGGCCGGGTGAGGGGGCTTCGACCAAACGTCCAGGTGGAACAGTACATTAGATGACCCAGTGGTCCGGCTATTTCGGCCTGATATTGCAGGGAGCGCTTGTCACCATCGAGCTGACGCTGATGGGGTCGGTGCTTGCGCTGTTCATGGCCTTTCTTGCCGGAATGGGGCGGCTGTCGCGTTTCTTCGTGCTGCGCGCGCTGGCTACCGCCTACATCGAATTCTTCCGCGGCACCTCGATCTTCGTGCAGTTGTTCTGGGCCTATTTCGTGCTGCCCTTCATCGGCATTTCGCTGACCCCGTTGCAGGCCGGCGTGCTGGCGCTCGGCCTCAATGTCGGCGCCTATGCCGCCGAAGTGGTGCGTGGCGCCATCCAGTCGATCGGCCGCGAACAGTATGAGGCCTGCACAGCGCTCAATCTCGGCCGCTGGCAAGGCATGCGCCACATCATCCTGCCGCAGGCGCTGCTGGTGATGCTGCCGACTTTTGGCAACAATGCCATCGAATTGCTCAAGGCGACCGCCGTGGTGTCGCTGATCTCGCTCACCGACCTGACCTTCCAGGCGCAGGTGGTGCGCGCCCAGACCGGCAACACCCTGGTGCCGTTCACCACCATCCTGATCATCTATTTCGTCCTCGCCCTGCTCATCTCGTGGGGCGTGCGCTCGCTGGAACGACGCATGGCGCGCGGCCTCGATGGGGTGCGTGCCTGATGGCCAATTCCCTTCTGACAAATTGGGCTTGCTGATGGAGTGGGATTGGAACTTCGTCTGGGAAATCATGCCGACGCTGATCCAGGGGGTGAAGATCACCATCCTGGCGACGCTGCTCGGCTCGGTGCTGGCGGCGATCGTCGGGCTTGGCATTGCGCTTGCGCGCCGCTCGCCCAACAAAGCGCTGTCGCGCACGGTCGGCTTCCTCGCAGAGTTCATCCGCGGCACGCCATTGCTGGTGCAGCTCTATTTCATTTTCTACGTGCTGCCCGACATCGGCATCCTGCTGCCGCCGCTGGTCGCCGGTGTCATCGGGCTCGGGCTGCACTACGGCACCTACACGGCGGAAGTTTATCGCGCCGGCATCGACAATGTGCCGCGCGGCCAGTGGGAAGCGGCCAAGGCGTGCAATCTGAGCGCCACGCAGACCTGGACCAACATCATCATTCCGCAGGCTATCCCGCCGATGATACCGGCGCTCGCCAATTACTTCATCGCCATGTTCAAGGAAACGCCGCTGCTGTCGGCAATCACCGTGCTGGAACTGATGAACCAGGCCAAAAGCGTCGCCAACACCTACTATCGCTATATCGAGCCGATCACCCTGGTCGGTGCTTTCTTCCTGGTCATCAGTCTGTTTTCGGTCGTGCTGCTGCGCTGGCTGGAACGCCGCTACGGCAAGATCGAGAGGTAGCCGATGAAACCCTTGCCCGAGATCAAGGTCTACCCGAAACGGTCGGCGCTGGATGCGCGCCCGCTGGAGCGGCGCGTCGGCCTGATTATCCTGGCCACCGACCATACCAGCGAACCGGATTTCCGCCGCATGGTGGCGGGCGAGCGGGTCGGCGTCTATGTCGCGCGCATTCCCTATGCCAACCCGACGACGCCTGAAAACCTGCGCAAGATGCAGCCGGCGCTGACGGCGGGCGCGGCCCTGATCCTGCCGGACGAGAAGCTCGATGCCATCTGCTATTCCTGCACTTCGGCCTCGGTGGTGATCGGCGATGCCGAGATCGAGGCGGCGATCCAGGTCGCAAAGCCCGGCGTGCCGGTGGTCACACCGCCGGTGGCGGGCGTGCGCGGGCTGCGTGCTCTGGGCGCAAACAAGATCAGCATTCTCACTCCCTACACGGTCGAGACATCCAGGCCGATGGCCGCCTATTTCGCCGCGCGCGGCTTCGAGATCGTCAGCTTCACCTGCCTCGGCTTCGAGGACGACCGCGAGATGGCACGCATCGCACCGGCAACGCTTGTCGACCTGGCGCGTGAAGCGACCGACGCCAGCGCCGATGCGCTGTTCGTGTCGTGCACGGCGCTGCGTAGCGCCCTCGCGGTCACCGGCATGGAAAATTCTATTGGACGTCCCGTGGTGACCAGCAACCAGGCGACCGCCTGGAACTGCCTGAGATTGTGCGGGGATGAGGCGCCGCATCCTGAGTTCGGGCGGCTGATGACGTTGCCCTTGGTTCAGTAAGATTATGTCCAGTGTGAGCGAGCACCCCCCTCTGGCCTGCCGGCTATCTCCCCCTCAAGGGGGGAGATTGGCAGTTCATGCGTCACCGCTCTTCCTGCAACATCGACAATTGGCGAAGGTGTTGCAGCCGCTAATCTCCCCCCTTGAGGGGGAGATGGCCGGCAGGCCAGAGGGGGGCGTTTCGTGATGCCCGCCGTCATTCTCACCGACATCCGTACCGCCCGTGAGCGTATCGCTGGTAAAGTCGAGCGCACGCCAACCGTCTTGTCCCACAGCCTCTCGGAACAGTTCGGCGTCCCCGTTCACCTCAAGCTCGAGCATCGCCAGACCACCGGCAGCTTCAAGCTGCGTGGCGCCTCGAACGCCGTCGCCTCGTTGAACGCCGAACAGAAGGCGCGGGGCGTGGTCGCGGCCTCGACCGGCAATCACGGCCGCGCGCTGGCGCATGCGGCGAAGCTTGAGGGCATGCGCGCCGTAATCTGCATGTCGCGCCTGGTGCCCGGCAACAAGCTCGACGAGATCCGCCGGCTTGGCGCGGAAGTCCGCATCGTCGGCGACAGCCAGGACGATGCCCAGCAGGAGGTCGATCGGCTGGTGGCGCAAGAGGGGCTGGTTATGCTGCCGCCCTTCGACCATCCCGACATTATCGCCGGGCAAGGCACGCTCGGGCTTGAGATGATCGAGCAGGTCCCGGATGCCGCCCTCGTTCTGGCCCAGATCTCCGGCGGTGGGCTCGCATCAGGGGTTGCTACAGCCATCAAAGGCGTCAGCCCCCGGACAAAAGTCGTCGGTGTCTCGATGGCGCGTGGCGCGGCGATGAAGGCCAGCCTCGATGCGGGCCAGCCGGTGCTGGTGGAAGAATTGCCGACGCTGGCGGATTCGCTCGGTGGTGGCATCGGCCTCGACAACCGGCTGACCTTCGCCATGTGCCGCGACCTGCTCGACGATGTCGTCCTGCTCAGCGAAGACGAGATCGCCGCCGGCATCCGCCACGCCTATGCGCAGGAGCGCGAGATCGTCGAGGGCGCCGGCGCGGTCGGCATCGCCGCACTGCTCGCCGGCAAGATTACGGCGAACGGGCCGGTGGTTGTGCTTCTTTCTGGCCGAAACATTGATATGGAGCTGCATCGGAAAATCGTCTGCGGTGACACTTCGATAAATGCGGGTCGCGCCGGATGAAACGTCTTTCACGCCGAGTTTCTTCACACCCCCCTCTGTCCTGCCGGACATCTCCCCCGCAAGGGGGGAGATCGGCAGCTTCGATGCTGCCGCTTTTCTTGCGGCGTCTGAGATTGGCGAAGGCAAAGATGAAGTCCAATCTCCCCCCTTGCGGGGGAGATGTCCGGCAGGACAGAGGGGGGTGTGACAGAACGCTGTCCTTTGCAGAGCTTGCCACTCCGGAGCGCGCCGCATGAGCCGGATGACCATCCTTACCGAGAAAGAGTTGCGGGCGATCGTGACACTCGATCTCGATGCCGTCGCCTGCATTGAAAACGCTTTCCGCGCGCTCGCTACCCTGCCGGTGGCGATGCCGCCGATCCTGCGGCTCGACATTCCCGAGTACCACGGCGAGGTCGACGTGAAGACAGCCTATGTGCCGGGCATTGACGGCTTCGCCATCAAGATCAGCCCCGGCTTCTTCGACAATCCGAAGCTCGGCCTGCCCAGCGTCAACGGCATGATGGTGCTGCTTTCGGCCAAGACCGGCCTAGTCGAGGCGCTGTTGCTCGACAATGGCTATCTCACCGACGTCCGCACGGCTGCCGCCGGCGCCGTCGCCGCCAAACATCTGTCGCGGCAGGACTCGTCCGTTGCCGCGATCTTCGGCGCCGGCGTCCAGGCCGGATTGCAATTGGAATCCCTCATGCTGGTGCGGCCGATTGCCGAGGCGCGCATCTGGGCGCGCGATGCGGCAAAGGCCGAGGCGACCGCCGGAGCCCTGCGCGAAAAGATCGGCATCGTCGTGCGCGCTGAATCCGACGCGGCAAACGCGGTCGCCGGCGCCGACATCATCGTCACCACCACGCCTTCGACCGAGCCGCTGATCAAGGCGGGATTCGTTTCCGCCGGCCAGCACATCACCGCGATGGGTTCCGACGCCGAGCATAAGAACGAGATCGCGCCGGCAATCCTGCGCATGGCCGATCTCTATGTCGCCGACAGTGCCCGCCAGACAAGGCGGTTGGGTGAGCTGCACCATGCCATCGCGGCGGGCGTGATGGCCGCCGAGGAAGAGGTGACCGAACTCGGCCAGATCATCGCCGGCGAAAAACATGGCCGGCGCTCGGCCAGCGACATCACCATCGCCGACCTCACCGGCACTGGCGTCCAGGACACGGCGATCGCCACGCTCGCTCGAGATCGCGCGAGGGTGGCCAACTCCGGAACGATTTTCGAAAGCTGATGCTGGCCAAAGCGTGATCCGGAAAAGTGGGAACAGGTTTTCTCGGACAAACAGTTTCCGTTTTGTCCAGAGATCACTCTCAAACAAGAACGACGAGTTGGATTCAAAGCTGATACCGGCCGCAAGGCCCAACAAACGAGGACCAAGAACAATGCAACCGAACCTGAAGTTCTCGCGCGGCGAATTTGCGGATCGTCTCGCCAAAACGCGCAAAGCCATGGAGGTGAAGGGCGTCGATCTTCTTGTTATCAGCGATCCTTCCAATATGGCCTGGTTGACCGGCTATGATGGCTGGTCGTTCTATGTGCACCAGGCGGTTATCGTGCCGCCTTCGGGCGAGCCGGTCTGGTACGGCCGCGGCCAGGACGCCAACGGCGCCAAGCGCACCGCCTATCTCGCGCACGACAACATCGTCGGCTATGCCGACCACTATGTGCAGTCGACCGAGCGCCACCCGATGGATTTTTTGGCGAGCGTGCTTGCGGATCGCGGCTGGGGCAAGCTGACAGTCGGCGTCGAAATGGACAATTACTGGTTCTCGGCGGCCGCCTTCGCGTCGCTGCAGAAGCATTTGCCCAATGCCCGCTTTGTCGATGCCACCGCGCTGGTCAACTGGCAGCGTGCGGTGAAGAGCCCGACCGAGATCGACTATATGCGCAAGGCGGCCCGCATCGTCGAAGCGATGCACCAGCGCATCTTCGACAAGATCGAGGTCGGCATGCGCAAATGCGATCTCGTTGCCGAAATCTATGATGCCGGCACGCGCGGCGTCGACGGTATCGGCGGTGATTATCCGGCGATCGTGCCGCTGCTGCCGTCGGGTGCCGATGCCTCGGCGCCGCATCTGACCTGGGATGACAGACCGATGAAGCGGGGCGAGGGCACCTTCTTCGAGATTGCCGGCTGCTACAATCGCTATCACTGCCCGCTGTCGCGCACCGTCTTCCTCGGCAAGCCGACGCAGGAATTCCTCGATGCCGAGAAGGCGACGCTGGAAGGCATGGAAGCGGGGCTGGCCGCGGCGAAACCCGGCAACGCCTGCGAGGACATTGCCAACGCCTTCTTCGGTGTCCTCAAGCGATACGGCATCATCAAGGACAACCGCACCGGCTATTCGATCGGACTGTCCTATCCGCCGGACTGGGGCGAGCGCACGATGAGCCTGCGTCCCGGCGACCGCACCGAACTCAAGCCCGGCATGACCTTCCATTTCATGACCGGCCTGTGGCTGGAAACGATGGGACTGGAAATCACCGAGTCCATCCTGATCACCGAAACCGGTGTAGAGTGCCTGGCCAATGTGCCGCGTAAGCTGGCGGTGAAGGATTGAGCCCGATGTCCAGCACCCGCCCGTCGCCGATCGCGCCGACCGTCGATTTCGACCGCGACGGCATCCAGCACGGTTTCCTGCGCTTGCCCTACAGCCGCGACGATTCCGCGTGGGGCTCGGTGATGATCCCGATCTGCGTCATCCGCAACGGCAACGGGCCGGCAGCGCTGCTGACCGGGGGCAACCATGGCGATGAGTATGAGGGACCGCTGGCCCTTTACGATCTCGCCCGCACGCTCGACCCGAAAGATGTCAGCGGCACGGTGATCATCGTGCCGGCAATGAACTATCCGGCCTTCCGTGCCGGCAAGCGCACCTCGCCGATCGACAAGGGCAACATGAACCGCAGCTTTCCCGGCCGGCCGGACGGAACGGTGACCGAAAAGATCGCCGACTATTTCCAGCGTGAGCTGCTCCCCCGCGCCGACATCGTGTTCGACTTCCATTCCGGCGGCAAGACGCTGGACTTCGTGCCGTTCTGCGCCGCGCACACCTTGCCCGACAAGGCGCTGGAACAGAAAGCCTTCGACGCGGTCGCAGCCTTCGCCGCCCCGTTCTCGATGCGCATGATCGAAATCGACGCCATCGGCATGTATGACACGGCAGCCGAGGAGATGGGCAAGGTCTTCGTCAGCACCGAGCTTGGCGGCGGCGGCACGTCGCGCGCGCAAACCGTGCGGATCGCGCGGCACGGCATTCTCAACGTGCTGCGCCACGCCGGCATTGTCGCCGGTGCGGTGGAGAAGACCTCAACCCAGTGGTTGGATATGCCATCGGGCGATTGTTTCTCCTTCGCCGAAGATGACGGCATGATCGAAACCATGGTCGATCTCGGTGAACCCGTCGAAAAGGGCGCGGTGCTGGCGCGCATCCATTCCACCGGCCGCACCGGCATCGCCCCGCAGGAGATCCAGGCAAAAATGTCGGGCATGCTGGCGGCGCGGCATTTCCCCGGGCTGGTCAAGGCCGGCGACTGCGCGGCGGTGGTGGCTGTGCCCGTCTGAGCGATTCCGCCGAGGCTTGCTCCACCCCGTTCGCGTCCATCGTCACTTGCTCTTGGTCCGTTGCGGAGCCTTCGGCGCGGCGGAAAGAAGCAGCATGGCGAGCGGAGTCGACATTGCAGGAGGATGTCACTATATAGCGGCGGCTTCGACCCGCGCGCTCGAGGGCCACACCTCGAAGCAACTGTGAATGTGTAGTATGTTGCGCCATCTATTGTGACGGAAATCGGCTCGGAAACCGGAAAAAAGCAAATAGAAACAGTGGCGCAGCGCTGGGCGTGACCTAGCCAACGGTACCGACTCCTCCAGAATCAGAAAATGCTCTTGACCCCTCGATTTCCTATGGCTCTGTGGACCTTGGACGGCATTGGCTTGCCGGCCGACCGCGACTCGGCTGGAATGGGGACATGCATCCTTTGCGGGATGTCGACGTTTATGATTACCAACCGGCTTTGCCGCCAGGGAACAGCAGTATGAGTGAACACGCCATCGAATTCTTGCGGGGATGGATCGGCGAAAAGGTCCATTGCCAGTCCTCCCAGGCAAGGATCGACAAGCAGGCCGAAACCCTGGCCAAGGAGTGCGCCGCCGAGGCGGCCGAGGTCGGCATCCCGCTGGAGGACATCCAGGAAGAAGTCGGCGATATCCAGGAACTTATCGCATCCCGGCTTGAGGAAGCCGCCGAGGCCGAGGAAAGCCAGCAGCCCCCCGGAAAAGCCGCGGAATGATCGCATAGCGGCGACGTTGTTCCAGCGCGGGCTTCTGGCCCGCGTTTTTGTCTTCAGCCAAACTTCTCCTTCAGCCACGCCTTCGGCAGCGCCGGCACGAAATTTCCGTCGCGTCCGGTCATATCGTCGTTGGCAACCACCGCGTTGAGGATTGCTTCCTCCACGGTCTGGATCACCGCATCGAAAAACGGATCGATATCGGTGTCCGGAATAAAATTGGCGCTGGCGATGCGGCCGGAGGGCGCCAGCGCTGCGCTCGCATTGGCGGTTGAGAAGGCGATAAAAATGTCGCCTGAGCTGTGATAGCCGAAGCCGCCGGTCATGGCGACGCCGAGCGGCACCCGGCGGGCCAGCCGCTTCATCTGATGCGGCAGGAACGGTGCGTCGGTGGCGACGACGGCAATGATCGAGCCCTTTTCAGCACGCGGTGTGCCTTCGCGGACCGCCGGCTCGACGAGTTCCGGCCCGACGCGCAGGCCGCGAATGGTGATATTGCGCCGTTTTCCAAAATTAGACTGCACGAAGGCGCCGACGGTGTAGGCACGGCCGTGCCATTCGACGATGCGCGATGCGGTGCCGGAGCCGGCCTTGAAGCCGAAAGTGATCATGCCGGTACCGCCGCCGACGCTGCCTTCCTCGATCGGTCCGCCGGCGGCGCCGTCGAGGGCCTGCGCAACATGCGCTGACGTCAAATGGTGACCGTTGATGTCGTTGAGGAAGCCGTCATAGGTCTCCGCCGCCACCGGCAGCCCCCAGCCGCTGTCGAGCGCTGCCGGCAGCACGCTTTGCATCCAGCGCAGCGTGCCGTCGCGTGAAACACCGCAGGAATGCGTGTTGGTGATGGTGATCGGGAAGTTGAAAGCCCCGGTTTCCTCGACGATGTGCGAGCCGGTCAGTTCGCCGTTTCCGTTCTGGCTGAAGATGCCGGCGAAGACCGGCGTGGCGAGGTCGGCGAGCGGCCTGGGCAGGATCGCGGTCACGCCGGTGCGCACTGGTCCCCCGCCGACGACAAGCGCGCCATCGCCCGAGATCAGCGTCGCATAGCCGACAGCCACGCCGGGCACGTCGGTGATCGCATTGAACGGTCCGGGCCGCCCGTCGAAGCCGATGCCGAAATTCCGCGCGCGCGGTTTGCCTGAGGGCGTTGTCAGATGATGCGGATTGTCGGTCATGGTGTCAGAACAGGGATCCCTGATTGCCAGGCTCTTTGGCCTTGGCCGCCGGCTTGGCCACGGCTTTCGGTTTTGCCGTGCCGCTGATCGCCACCGCATCGGCGGTGCCGTCGGCGAACTCGAGCGAAAGCGCCATTCCCGACGCCACATCGGCAGCCTGCTTGATCACCGCGCCATCCGCATCCCTCACCAGCGCAAAGCCGCGCGCCAGGACGGCCTTGTGCGACAGTGTTGCCATCAGCCTGTCGGCCTGGACGACGCGGCCGCGCAGGCGCTCCAGCCTGAGCACCACTGCTTGCGTGCCGCGTCTTGTCAAAGCTGTCAGCAAATCCCTCTGCACGCGTTGCCGCCGTGCCGTCGGCTCGATCGTGATGCGGCCTTGCAGCATGGTCAATTGCTGCTTGTGCCGCTGCAGCGATGCCCTGGCACATTTTGGCAATTGATCCGCCGCTCGGTTAAGCTCCGCACGCCGGGCTCTTGCCAACGTTCGCAATGCCCCTTGTGCTCGCAAAAGATTGCGTTCGTTGGTGCGCCGCGCCTCGGCAATGCGCTGCGACAGCATTGCCGGTGTCAGCTTTACGGCAAAAAACCTTGCACGCTTACGTTCGGTGGAGACCAACAGGCCCCGGCCGAGCCTGGATGTCGCCTCATCGAGGCGTCGGCGCGGCAGCGCCAGCAATTGGTCGGGCGAAGGCAGTGCGCGGGCCGCCGCACGAGCAGCCTGCCGTTTGCGCTCGAAATTGCGCAGGACCGCCGCTTTCAGCCGCGCACCGAGGCTGGCAAGCGTTGCTTCAAGGTCCGCCTTCACCGGCACAGCGATTTCGGCCGCACCCGTCGGCGTCGGCGCCCGCACATCGGCAACGAGGTCGATCAGCGTCCAGTCGGTCTCGTGGCCGACAGCCGAGATCACCGGAATGCCGGAAGCGGCAACCGCGCGGGCGAGCGCCTCGTCGTTGAAGCCCCAGAGGTCTTCGAGGCTGCCGCCGCCACGCGCCACGATCAACAGATCGGGACGCTGGATGGCGCCATCCCATGCCAGCGCGTTGAAGCCGTTGACCGCAGCAGTCACTTCCGCGCCTGACATCTCGCCCTGAACACGCACCGGCCAGACCAGGATGTGCAGCGGAAAGCGGTCCTTGATGCGGTGGATGATGTCTCGGATGACGGATCCTGTCGGCGAGGTGACGACGCCGATGATGCGCGGCATGAATGGCAGCAACCGCTTGCGGCCGGCATCGAACAGCCCCTCGGCCTGTAGCCGCCGCTTGCGCTCCTCCAGCAGCGCCATCAGCGCGCCGGCGCCGGCAGGCTCCAGATTGTCGATGACGATCTGGTAGTTGGACTTGCCGGGATAGGTGGTGAGCTTACCGGTGGCGATCACCTCCATGCCCTCTTCGGGACGGAATTTCAGCCGGCTCATCGTGCCTTTCCACACCACGGCGTCGAGCCGGGCGCGGTCGTCCTTCAGCGCGAAATAGGCATGACCTGAGGAATGCGGCCCGCGATAGCCTGATATTTCGCCACGCACCCGCACATTGCCGAAAACGTCCTCGACCGTGCGCTTCAGCGCGCCGGAAATCTCGCTCACCGTATATTCGGCGGCGTTGGTGCGTGATTCGGATGCTGCTTCGCTCATCGGCCGATTGGGGAACGGTTGGGCGCCCGCGTCAAGGCGGTTGCGTCGGGCCAGCCGTTCATAACCCGCATACCTGACCCTGCCTACCAGCCGGGCAGAATCTGGTTCGGCTTGGTTCGCCGCAGCTTGGTGAAGGCGAGTGCTGCGAAATCGAATGTCCCGGGGTCTTCGCCGACCGGGACGGAGATATTGTCCAGGCTTTCCGAAATATGGCGGGCGAGCGCATCGACGATCTCCGGCCGCGACGTCTGGCCGCGCATGATACCGATGCGGCAATCGGGCAGGGCGCCGAAGCCGTCGGCTTCGCTCAGCACCCGCATGCCGGGCCGCAGCGCGCATTCCGGCAGCACCGAGATCGCCAGCCCGGAAAGCACCGCGGCGGTGATGACGGTGGCCGAGAAACTGGTGAACAGGATGCGATAGTCGCGGTTCTGCTGGTCGAGCACATCGACGGCGGCGCGCCGCCAGATGCAGTTCGGCCGGCCAAAGGCCATCGGCAGCGTTTCCTGCTCATGCGTCGCATGGTTGGCCGAGGTGACCCACAGCAGCGGTTCGCGCCGCACCACCTCCGACTGGCCGCGTACGTCGTTGTGAGTCACCAGCGCGAGGTCGAGATTGCCGCGCTTGATATGCTCGACCAGCCCCGGCGTCGGCTCGCAGATGACGGTCAGTTCGACGCGCGGATTGGAGCGCGTGAACCGCGCCATGATCTCGGGCAGGAAACGATCGGCATAGTCGTCGGGCGTGCCGATGCGGATCGTGCCTTCGAGCCGCCGGTCATCGAAGGCAGCCAGCGTCTCACGGTTGAGATAGAGCAGCCGCCGCGCATAGGAGAGCAGCTTGTCGCCTTCCTCGGTCAGCCTGTTGGTGCGCCCGTCCTTTTCGAACAGCGGCTTGCCGAGCCGCTCCTCCAGACGGCGCATCTGCATCGAAACCGCCGACTGGGTCCGGTGCACCTCTTCGGCCGCCCTGGTGAAGCTGCCGGTATCGGCGATCGAGATGAAGGTCTGCAATTGATCGAGATCGAGCGGCGATTTCATCGACATGATCCATCACTAGTGTTGATGGTAAAGATTAGAAACATTCGTTGGATTAATCAATCACTCGATGGCAAATTGGTATTGTCCACATGAAGGCATGTGAATCGAAGCCGGAACGGCCGCTGTCGCCAGCGCCGATTGCAAGGCTTTGCCCGTTCGAGTCTGAAGGAGACCGACAATGACCACGTTCGATTTCGCCACCGAGACCTCGCGCATCACCTCGCGTCCGGCCGTTGCGACTCGCGTGGCCAACACCGTCTCCAACATCTATCGCGCCTGGAAAAACCGCCGCGCCTTTTATCGCCTTGGCGAGATGTCGGACGCCGAACTCGCCGATATCGGCCTGACGCGCGCCGACCTGCACGTCGCCATCGACGTGCCGTTTGGCCGCGACCCGACGGCGATGCTGCGCGAAATCGCCAGCGATCGCGTCGAAACGATCGAGGACATCGCCCGCAAGGTGGCCTGATCTGTTGCTTGTTGTTTAGGTCGTGAACCTTTTCGGGGTTCGACGCGACTGACGAGTATGCAGGCTCCCACTCCCTGCCGGATCCCCCCGGCCCGCCTGCACTCTGCCCGGTCCTCCCAGGACCGGGCTTTTCTCTTTCTACCTCAGCGAAGACCGCCTACCGCCGATCCATATCCCGCTTGAACTGGTCGAAGATCGTCTCCACGCCCTTCTGGTAGTCGTCACGCTGCTGGGCGCCGGTCTCGAACATCTTGCCGAACAGGTCGTCGAACGGATTCGTTGGCCTGCCGCTCGGATTGGCCTGTGGCTGCGGTGCCTGACGCTGCTGTGGGGGCGCTTGAGGCTGTTGCGGCGCCGGCTGTCCGCCAGGGATGCCGCCTAAGCCACCGCCACCTTGCCGCAGCATCTCCTCGAAGATTTTCCCCAGCGGATTGTCTCCGTAGGGGCTCTGTGTCTGCTGAGGCTGCGGCTGCGTCCGCCCTTGCGGCTGCGGCTGAGGCGCGCCACCGCCGAACATGTCCTGCAGCACCTTGCCGAGCGGATTGTCGCCGTAGGGATTAGGCTGCGGCTGCGGCTGGCTTTGCGGCTGTGGCTGAGGCGCACCGCCGCCGAACATGTCCTGCAACACCTTGCCGAGCGGATTGTCGATTGGATTCTGGGGCTGCGGCGCCTGGCGCGGCTGCGGCGCCGGGGCCTGCATGGCGCCGCCTTGGCGCATCATCTGCTCGATGATCTCGCCGAGCGGATTGTTGCCGCCGCCGCCAAAACCGCCGGCGGCCTGCATCTGATTTGTCGTCTGCTTGAACAGCCCGCCCATGACCATCGAGGCGATCGCCGGCAGCATCTGCTGCAGGATCTGCTGATTGACGCCGCTGGCTTGCGCCGCCTGGCTGGCCACGGCGCGAGACAGGTCTTTCGAGCCGAACAGGTGCCCGAGAATGCCGTTGCCCTCATCCACGCCTTGCGGCGAGAAGGCCCGGGTTGCGTCCTCGAAATACTTGGCGTGCTGGCCGCGGGCCATCGCCGTCATGAAGGCGCCGAGCCCGTAAGGGTCGGCGGTGTTGCGCTGCAGCCCTTGCGAAAAGGCCGGCAGCAACGCGGCGACCGCCGCTTGCGTCTGCTGCATCGAGAGCCCGTATTGCTGGGCAAGGGCCTGCATGCCGTTGCCGTTCTGGGCCTGCGTCAGCATGTCGAACAAGGAAGGCATTGGTCTCTCCTCCGGAAATCCTCGCCGAAGAAGCCTAGTTTGTTTCCACTTCCGATTGAAGCGACTTTTGCCGGCCGGTCAGCTTTGCCAAATCCGAGGGTTAATAGGCGTATTCCATGAAAACCGGCTCGATCGAGCCGCCCCAGCGCGTGTGGTAGGCCGATAGCATCTCCTCGGCGCTGGTGGTGCCGCGCGCCACGACTTCGTCCAACGTGTTGAGGAAGGAGGTCTCGTCGTAGCCGTCGCGGTTCTTCTTGCCACGGTTCTTCAGGCCCATGCGGGAAATGACCATCACGTCACGCGCGATCTCGCGCAGCGTGGTGTTGCGGAACGGTGCGGAAATGCCTTGTTCCGGCACGGCGTTGCGCATCGCCAGCGTTTCTTCATACGTCCAGCTCGAGGTCAGCGCCTCGGCGGCATCGAGTGCGGCCTCATCATAAAGCAATCCGACCCAGAAGGCCGGCAGCGCGCAGATGCGCCGCCATGGCCCGCCATCGGCGCCGCGCATCTCGAGGAAGCGCTTCAGCCGCACGTCCGGGAACAGCGTTGACAGATGGTTCGCCCAGTCGCCCATTGTCGGCAGCCCGTCCGGCACTGCATTGCGCGCGGCCCCGGCCATGAACTGGCGGAAGGTGATGTGGGTCATGTCGTGATAGCGGTCGTCCCGGATGACGAAATACATCGGCACGTCGAGCGCCCATTCGACATAGTCGGCAAAGCCGAAATCGGGCGAGAAGCAGAATTCGAGCAGGCCCGAGCGCTGGTTGTCGGTGTCGCGCCAGATGTCGCCGCGCCAGCTCTGCAAGCCGTTCGGGTGGCTTTCGGTGAAAGGCGAATTGGCGAACAATGCCGTCGACAGCGGCTGCAGCTTCAACGACACTTGCATCTTGCGGCGCATGTCGGCCTCGCTCTCGAAGTCGAGATTCACCTGGATCGTGCAGGTGCGGTACATCATGTCGAGGCCCTTGGTACCAACCTTGGGCATGTAGCGCGTCATGATCTCGTAGCGCGATTTCGGCATTTTCGGCGTCTCGGCCAGCGACCATTTCGGACTGCCGCCGAGGCCGAGGAAGCGGATGCCCATCGGCTCGGCGATCTCGCGCACCTGCGCCAGATGGGCGTTGCCCTCCCGGCAGGTCTGGTGGATCGTCTCCAGCGGTGCGCCGGAAAGCTCGAACTGGCCGCCGGGTTCCAGCGAAATCGCACCCTGACCGGTCGGTTCGACCAGGCCAATGATGCGGCCGTCATCGACGATCGGATCCCAGCCGAGCTTTGACTGCATGCCTTCGAGAATGGCGCGGATGCCGCGCTCGCCGCCATAGGGGACCGGTGCATTGCCGTCGACATAGAAGGGGAATTTCTCGTGCTCGGTGCCGATGCGCCATTTGTCGCGCGGCTTGTTGCCTTCGGCCAGATGCTCGACGAGTTCGTCGACACCTTCGATCGGGCGGAAATCGGTCGTATCGCGCGCCATTATGAACCCTCTGCACATGACCCCGAAAATCGGCTTTCGACTTTCGCTGGGGATCATGTGCCCCAATGGAATGCTACAGTGTCCTTTGCACGTCCGAAAGGCGGCGGGCGCTGTAGGACGATCGGACGATCGCCGGCGCTAAATGGACGAAATGTCAGCAGACGATCAAGCGAAAAATCCTGAGCCACAGGTCAACAGGAATTGAACGTGGCAGCGCTGCCCATTCCTTGCAAGAGGCGAGGTCTTACCAGTCTCCGACTGTCGCCTGCATCACCGCGAGCGCGGCCACCGCCGCCGTATCGGCGCGCAGGATACGCGGGCCGAGCGGAATGGCGGTGACGAAGGGCAGGGCGCGCAGCATCTTGCGCTCGTCGTCGGAAAAGCCACCCTCCGGCCCGACCAGCAGCCCAAGCTTCTTTTCCTTGACCGCCTGCAGCGCGGCCAGCGGATTGTTGGTCGAAGCATCCTCATCGCAGAAGATCAGCCGTCGCCCTGTGTCCCAGCCGATCAGCAGGCGGTCGAATTTTTCGGCTTCGTGCACCTGAGGTACCGCCAAGATGCCGCATTGTTCGGCGGCTTCGACGACATTGGCGCGCAGGCGATCGATCGACGGCTTGGCCACTTGCGTGTGCTGGGTGATGACCGGCTGCAGGATGCCGGCGCCCATCTCGACCGCCTTCTGCACGAGATAGTCGAGCCGGCCCTGCTTCAGTGGCGCAAAGCAGTAGACGAGATCGGGCAGCGGCGGCTGCGGCCGCTGCAGCGCCGACACCTTCAGCCGCACCGCCCTTTTCGTCTTCGCCGCGATGGCCGCCGACCACTCGCCGTCGCGGCCATTGAACACCAGGATTTCGGCGCCTTCGCCAAGCCGCAGCACATGCCGGAGATAGTGGCTCTGCTGTTGGCCGGCGTCGAACTCTACATCCGGCGCGAGATCGTCGGGCACGAACAGACGTTGCATCTTGTAATTGGCGCGCATCGCCGAGGAATGAGCGAGCCGGCTGCCGGCGTCAAGCCTCGGCGGTCGGATGCCACACCGGCCGAAAGCCATGCCCCAGCACGGCGAGCGTTGTGGCCGGCGTCAGCAGCGAGAGTGTCTTGCCGTTGAGCAAGCCGAAATCGCCGGGATGCCCATATCCGGCAAACGACCAGCGCAGCGTTTTGCCCCGACGCAAAGCATAAACCGTGGCGCCATCCGCGACCATGGCGCCGTCCGGCAGGCCGGCAAGGTCTTCAACCGCAACCACTGGCGGCCTGCCGCCCGAGGCCAGCCGCTCCTTGTGCAGCCGCCTGTCGACCATCGGCGCACGCGGTTCGGCAATGCCGAAGGCGTCGCCGAAGCGGCTGACGAAATCCCTGGCCCGTTCGCGCTGGCAAAAGAAGCAGGGGCGATGCCCGCCAGCCAATGCAGTCACCTCGTCGAGGAAGAACAGCTCGGTCCAGCCCACTTTGCCGCCCTTCCGGTTGCGGCCCATCGGTTCGCGCCGCACATTGCGGAATTGGCGGACGCAGATGATCCAGGCCGGAAGCGCCCAGCGCTTCTTCTTGAGCGTCTTCGTCTCGGGATCGTGGATGATGCCGCGATTGCCGGTGAACAGGCCGCGATCAGGCACGGCGTGGATGGTACCGAACGGATCGACCCGGTTCTGCAGTGGCATAGTTTTCTCTCCGGACACGCATCTTGGCTGCAATGCGAGCGGCATGATATCGCTCGTCGCATCTTTTTCATGTCAGTAGGGTTTTGTGATGCGGGTGCTGGTGGTCCAGAACTACGACAATACCGGCCTTGGCCAGGTCGGCGCAGCACTTGCGGAAGCGGGTGCCGATCTCGACCTGCGTCTCCCTTACAGGGGCGATCCCCTGCCGGATGACGCCGCCGGGCATGATGCCATGGTGGTGCTCGGCGGGGGCCAGAATGCGCTGGCCGACGATGAGTACCCCTATTTCCC
Organism: Mesorhizobium sp. M0243; assembly: GCF_040321775.1. Classification (NCBI taxonomy): domain Bacteria; kingdom Pseudomonadati; phylum Pseudomonadota; class Alphaproteobacteria; order Hyphomicrobiales; family Phyllobacteriaceae; genus Mesorhizobium; species Mesorhizobium sp. M0243. The sequence goes on from NZ_JAMYSF010000010.1 coordinate 188,946, forward strand.
GGCACTGCTCGAACTGACCCGCGACTTTGCCGACAAGGATCGCGCCGTGCTCGGCATCTGCCTCGGCAGCCAGCTCGTCGCCCGTGCCTTCGGCGGCGAAAACCGCATCGGCGGCGCCAATGAGTTCGGTTGGCGCGGCGTATCGCTGACGGCGGACGCCAAGGCCGATCCGGTGCTGGGCGCGCTGCCGGAGAAATTCCCGATCTTCCAGTGGCATGACGACACCTTCGTGCTGCCCGAGGCCGCCGTGCGGCTCGCCGGCAACGATGTCGCCGAGAACCAGGCGTTTCGCGTCGGCCGCGCCGTCTATGGCTTCCAGTTCCATTTCGAGGCCGACCGGCCGATGGTCAAGGACTGGAGCACATCCTTTGCCCCGACCATCGCCGCCCGCCATCCCGACTGGGCCGGCAAGCTCGATGGCGAAATGGCCCGCAACGGACCCGATGCGGATGCCGCGGGTCTGGCCATTGCCCGCGCCTGGGTAGCGACCATCTGAGCGTTGGTCTCTCTGCACCCTCCAGCGTGACATAATTGGCACGCGGCGGTGAAACCGCCTGGGGAAAACCGTTTCATTCTTGGCTTGTGTCCGCCCGCCATCCTAGAAGGCGCGCGCTCTGCATCTTCTGTGCAACGGCTATGAACCTTTGTGTGACCCGCGCGACACACCGTTGATACAGAACATGCCTAGAAGCGCAAAATCGTCGAAACTTTGAAGCGAATTCTCCGTTTCAACGCATTGGTAACCGCCTGGTGCACAGATGCAGAAAGCTCAACAAGAGATGACCTCCGTGAAAGCAGCGCTTCTGTCCTTTGCCATGTTGTCCGCCATCGTGCTGTGCGGTCTCGGCATCTATGCCGCCGACGCAGCCAACAACCACAACGCCGTAGACGGTTACGGCGTCACCGCCTCGCTGCGCTAAAGGCGGGAAGCGTCTTTCGCGTCTTCCGACGCGCGACGCTCAAGCTTCCTTGATCGTCATTGTCAGGATGCGTTTGTCCGCGCCGTCGACGACGAGCGCGCTCAGCATGCCTGACTGCCAGGCAAGCGTGTCGATATTGACGCGGTTGGCCATCACTTCCGCCTCCGGCACCGGGGTGTGGCCGTGCACCACGATCTTCGGATAAAGGTCGGTGTGGTTGTGGAAGACGTCGCGGATCCAGATCAGGTCCTGTGGGTTTTGCTTCTCCAGAGGATTACCCGGCCTGATGCCGGCATGACAGAAGAAGAAGTCCCCGAAAATCGCGGAGAACGGCAGTGATCGCAGGAAGTCGATGTGGCTTTGCGGCACGGCCTCGACCAGGGCCTGATGTCCTTTGCGCACGGCCGATTCGGCCTTGCCGAACCACACGCTTGTGCCTTCACTGATCGCCACGCCGTAAGACTGTGCCGTCTGGATGCCGCCGAACCGGATGAAAAGCCCTTCCGGGTCAGGGGTCTTGAGAAAGTCGAGAAAACCGATGTCGTGGTTGCCGGCCAGCATCAGGTGACGAGGGTCGCGCTCTTGCGCTTCGATCAGGAAATCGATGACGCCCTTCGAGTCCGGCCCGCGGTCGACATAGTCGCCAAGATGGATGATGCGCCAGTCGGCAGGCGCCTCCTGCTCGATCTCAGCCCTGATGCGCAGATGCATAGCGGCCAGCAGGTCGAGCCGGCCGTGGACGTCGCCGATCGCATAGAGACGCATGCCGTCCGGCCCATGCGCGTCGAGAAAATGGATGCCGGGTTCTGCCAATTTTTCGGTGTCTCCGTGGTCAGGCGGTCACGGGACCTGGCGCCGGAGCTGGTCCTTGCCCATGTCGGTGACAAGACGCTTTCCGCACAGCGCCAGCGTGATGTCCATCTCCTTGCGGATGATTTCCAACGCTTTGGTAACCCCTTCCTTGCCAAGCGCACCCAGGCCGTAAAGAAATGGCCGGCCGATATAGGTTCCCTTGGCACCGAGGCAAAGCGCCTTCAGCACATCCTGGCCGGAGCGGATGCCGCCATCCATATGCACTTCGATCGTGTCGCCGACCGCGTCGGCAATCTCTTCCAGCACGCCGATCGACGACGACGCACCATCGAGCTGGCGCCCGCCATGGTTGGAAACGATGATCGCGTCGGCGCCGGTCTTGGCCGCCATCAGCGCGTCCTCCTTGTCGAGAATGCCCTTGAGAATCAGCTTGCCGCCCCAGCGCTCCTTGATCCAGGCGACGTCCTTCCACGACAGATGCGGGTCGAACTGCTCCGTCGTCCACGATGCCAGCGAGGCCATGTTGCCGACGCCCTTGGCGTGGCCGACAATGTTGCGGAAGGTTCGCCGCTTCGTGCCGGCCATGGCGGCGCACCAGTGCGGGCGGATGGCCATGTCGACGATGTTCGTCAGCGTCAGCTTGGGTGGCGCCGAAAGCCCGTTGCGGATGTCCTTGTGGCGCTGACCGAGAATCTGCAGGTCGAGCGTCAGCACGAGCGCCGAGCATTTCGCCGCCTTTGCCCTGTCGATCAGGTTGAGCACGAAATCCTTGTCACGCAGCACATAGAGCTGAAACCAGAACGGCTTCATGGTTACTGAGGCGACATCCTCGATCGAGCAGATGCTCATCGTCGACAAGGTAAACGGCACGCCGAATTCCTCCGCCGCCTGAGCCGCCAGCATCTCGCCATTGGCGTGCTGCATGCCGGTCATGCCGGTTGGCGCCAATGCCACCGGCATCGACACTTTTTCGCCGATCATCGTCGACGCCAGCGAACGGTTGTCCATGTCGACGAGCACGCGCTGGCGGAATTTGATCTTCTGGAAATCCTCTTCGTTGGCCCGATACGTGCCTTCGGTCCACGAACCGGAATCGGCATAGTCGAAGAACATCTTCGGCACGCGCCGGCGGGCGAGGTCCTTGAGGTCGGCGATGGTCAGGATCTGGCTCATGGGTTCCCGTCTCGATAGCTAGGAGCGTTTGCGTGCTGGTTCTGTATCGGTGGCGTCGATGCGCTGTTTCAACCTCAGTCGCGAGACGCGCTGCCAGTCGCCGCTGCGCTCGGCCTCAGCCATCGACCGTTCGACATAGGTGATGTGGTCCATCGCCGCTTGCCGGGCAGCATCCGGGTCGCCGGCCTTCACCGCCGCATGGATCGCGCGGTGCTGCGCGAGCAGGGCGTCGCGCGCGCCGGGCACGCTGAACACCAGCAGCCGGTTCTGGAACACGCCCTCCGACAACAGCCGGTAACAGGAGCGCAGCGTGTGCAAAAGGATGATGTTGTGCGCGCATTCGCAGATCGCGTGGTGGAACTCGACATCGATCTCGGCTTCGTCGTCGAAGTCGCCGGTCCGGTGCGCATCGTCCATGCGTGCCATGATCTTGTCGAGCAGCGCCATGTCGTCCGCAGTGGCGCGCCGTGCCGCGTATTCAGCCGCGACCCCTTCGATCTCGCGGCGGTATTCCAGATAATCGGTCACTGCCTTGCGGTGCATCGAGATCAGGTCCGTCACCGGCTTGGTGAAAAGCTGGCCGATGACATCGGCGACATGCGTGCCGCCGCCGGGCCTTGTCGTCAAAAGGCCGCGTCCTTCCAGTGCCTTCAGGGCGTCACGCAGGATCGGCCGGGATACGTCGAACTGGCGTGCAAGCTCGCGCTCGCCCGGCAGCCGGTCGCCGGTGCGCAGCACGCCTTCGAGGATGAGGCTCTCGATCTGCTGCACCACCTCGTCGGCGGTGCGCGAATGCTCGATCCTGGAAAAAATGTCGCTCAACAGAATGCCTGGAAGGTGAACCGGTGTCGCAGAATAGAGCCTGCCTCGCCAACTGGTCAAATTATTTATCCAATTGATAAAAGCGCGCCGATTTCCGCCCGATGCCATCATCTTCGGCTAACTTTGCTGTTTGCGTCGTCAGGCCATTGGCACTAGAGGGACGCGAGTGCAAGAGGGCTCAAGGAAGCCCCGGGGAACAAGCCGTGTCAGACGACCCGTCCGATCTCGAATTCCAGCCGCGCGCCAAGGGCAGCGTCATGGGCTTTCCTGCGCATGAGGGCCGGCCCGGCGCACTCGGCGAGGTTCATGCCCGGCCGCATCCGCTGATCGAAAAGCCACGCGTCCTGATGCAACTCGCCTTCATGACGGAGGGTGGCTCGGGCGTCGACCATGCGGTGCTTTCCGAATTGTCGCGGCGCCTCGGCATCGCCGCGCCCGACCGCCAGGCCCGCCACCATGCCATGAAATGGGGCAAGGGCTCGCTGCGCTGGGAGCGGCACACCGAATTCTCGACCTATTTGTGGGAAGGGCCGCTTTCCGAAAGCGGCAGGACGCCGGAGGACTCCCCGTTCGGCAACGGGTTCTCGCCGCCGGGAACCTGCATCTCCGGCATCAGGCTCGAAATCCGCAAATGGACGCAAGCGAGCGAGCAACTGATAGCCGGTTTCGACCCGACCAGCCTGTGCTACTCGCTGGTCGAGCGCGGAAACGCCGCCATCGTCACCGATTTTCGCCAGGATGGCGATGGCCTGACGCGCATGCTGCTGCTCGATCGCGGTTTGACCCCGGCGCGCACCGGCGCGTTGTCGCAGCGGCTTATCGACATCGAAACCTATCGGACGCTGGCCATGCTCGGCCTGCCGCTGGCGTTGACCTTGTCCGGCCGCGCCCGCCGCATCGAAGACCGGCTGGCGCAGACCACGCTGGAGATGAAGGTCGCCGGGACACGCGACAGCCAGACCTTGCTGGCCGATCTGACCGAACTTGCGGCGGAGCTGGAGGCGGACGCGGCATCGAGCCTTTACCGCTTCGGCGCCAGCCGCGCTTATGACGGCATCGTCGGCGAACGGCTGGAGGCGCTCGAGGAAGAGGCTGTGCCCGGTTATGACACATGGCGCGGGTTCCTGCAGCGCCGTGTGGCACCCGCAATGCGCACCTGCCGCTCGGTCGAGGAGCGGCAGGAAAATCTGTCGCGAAAACTGACCCGCGCCACGACGCTGCTGCGCACCTGGGTCGATGTCGAGGTCGAGAAGCAGAACCGCGACCTGCTTGCCTCGATGAACAACCGCGCCCGCCTGCAACTGCGCCTGCAGCAGACCGTCGAGGGGCTCTCGGTCGCCGCCGTCTCCTATTATGTGGTCGGCCTTGTCGGCTATGTCGCCAAGGGCGCCTCGATCTTCGGCCATGCCTTCGCGCCGGAGATCGTTACCGCTGCTTCGGTGCCTGTCGCCATCCTGCTGGTCTGGTGGGGCGTACGCCGCGTGCGCCGGATGCATTCCGAGCCCGGCAAGCCGCCCGGCGAATAGATCTGCTCACCCTCCCCCTTGTGGGGAGGGTCGGCTCATGATCGCAGCGAAGCGAAGATCGTGAGAAGGGGGGGGGGGGCGCGGTGAGAGCCCCGCGGGGGGCGGCCCCCCCCCCGCCCGCCGCGGGGCCGCCGCCCGCCGCGGCGGAGAGC